>CALXPS010000011.1 GCA_944390405.1 uncultured Clostridia bacterium
GTCATTTCTGCTAAGTTAGCACCTTTTCCACCTAATAATTCACGCATATTTGCATTTCCTTCTTTAAAAAGGTATACGTACTTTTTGCTCATAAATAACTTCCTTCCTTCCTTTATATTATTACCGGTATATTATATATCACATTTTGCCAAATGTAAAGATATTTTTGGAATTTTTTATTCCCATTCAATAGTAGCTGGTGGTTTGCTTGTAATATCATAGACTACTCTATTTACATTTGGTACTTCATTTACAATTCTACTAGATACTTTTTCTAATATTTCATAGGGGATTTTGCTCCAAATACCTGTCATAAAATCTGTTGTTTCAACAGCTCGTAGTGCTATTGTATAGTCATATGTTCTTTCATCACCCATAACTCCAACTGTTTTTAGATTTGTTAAAACTGCAAAGTATTGATTTATATTTTTGTGTAAGCCATGATTTGCAATTTCTTCTCTGAAAATACTGTCTGCTTCTTTTAATATTTCTAATTTTTTATCTGTTACTTCTCCTATAATTCTTATTGCTAGTCCTGGGCCTGGGAATGGTTGTCTAAATACTAAATTTTCTGGCATGCCTAGTTCTAGTCCGGTTTTTCTTACTTCATCTTTAAATAAGCTTCTAAGAGGTTCAATTATTTCTTTAAAGTTCACATGTTCTGGCAGACCACCTACATTGTGATGGCTTTTTATAACAGAACTTTTGCCTAATCCACTTTCTATAACATCTGGATATATTGTTCCTTGTACTAAAAAATCAACTTCTCCTATTTTTCTTGACTCTTCTTCAAAAACTCTTATAAATTCTTCTCCTATAATCTTTCTCTTTTCTTCTGGATTTGTAATGCCTGCAAGTTTTGCTAAAAATCTCTCTCTTGCATTTACTCTAATAAGATTTATATCATATTTCTCTCTGAATACTTTTTCCACTTCATCTGCTTCATTTTTACGAAGAAGTCCATGGTCAACAAAAATACATATAAGATTTTTTCCTATTGCCTTGTTTAATAGAATAGCAGCAACAGAAGAATCTACACCACCTGATAAAGCACATAGAGTTTTTTTATCTTTAATTTTTTCTTTCAAAGTTTTAATTGATTCATCTACAAAAGATGTCATTGTCCAGTCTCCTGTGCATTTGCAAATATTATATAGGAAATTTTTTATAACTAATGTGCCATTTACAGAGTTGTTAACTTCTGGGTGAAATTGTATTCCATATAACTTTTTATCTTGATTTTCAATAGCTGCATTTAGGCATGTTGCTGTATGCCCAATATTTTGAAATCCTTCTGGTATTTTTTCCACATAGTCTGTATGGCTCATTAAGAATTTGTTTGTGTTTGCAAAGTTTTTGAATAGTAATGATGAGTTATTAATATCTACATCTATTGTGCCATATTCTCTTTTGTCTGCTTTTTTTACGTTTCCTCCTAACAAGTGTACCATAAGTTGCATTCCATAACAGATGCCAAGTATTGGAACTCCTAATTCAAAAATTTCTTTAGGACATTTTGGTGAATTTTCTCCATACACACTTGCAGGTCCTCCTGTAAAAATTATTCCTTTTGGTTTTCTTTTCCTTATTTTCTCAATTGAAATATCATAAGGTACTACTTCGGAATATACATTACATTCTCTAACTCTTCTTGCAATTAATTGATTATATTGCCCTCCAAAATCTAAAATAAGTATTAATTCATTTTCCTTCAATATACTTACCTCCACTACTTTTTTATTATCTTTCTACCATTCATAGTTAGAAATATGAAGTCCGCCAAATCTCGTCGGAGTATTCTATTTATTTAAAATTGAGCCCACGATGGAGACGCCTACGATGTATTTCGGGGGTCCTCAATTTTCTCTAAATAGAAAACTCCTGCGTTTGGCTACTTTGTGCTATTTTTTTATCTTATACTTAATAGTAACATTATCTTATCATATAATTGTAGAAAAGTATATACAAATGTCGTTTCTTGTAGTAAAATATATTTATATTTTATTTTAGGAGATGAAATGATGGAGAAATTAAAAGAAAAAATTTTGGCTGAAGGAAAAGTAATAACTGATTCTATCTTAAAAGTAGATAGTTTTTTGAATCATCAAGTAGATGTAAATTTGATGAAAGAAATTGGAGAAGAATTTGGCAAATATTTTAAAGACAAAAATATTGCAAAAGTTGTAACAATAGAAAGTTCTGGTATATCTCCTGCTACAATGACAGCTTTATACTTAAATGTACCTTTAGTTTTTTTGAAAAAGCAAAAGCCTAATACTTTAAACAATGACATTCTCCAAACAACTGTAAAATCATTTACAAAAGGTGAAACCTATGAACTTACAGTTTCTAAAAAGTATTTACAGAAAGATGAAAATATTTTATTGATTGATGATTTCCTTGCAAATGGTGAAGCTGCTAGTGGTGCTATAAGATTAATCGAAGGGCTTGGTGCAAATGTTTGTGGAATTGGAATAGTAATAGAAAAATCTTTTCAACCTGGAAGAAAATTATTAGAGAGTAGAGGTTACGATATCTATTCATTGGCACGAATAAAGCAATTATCAGATGGAAAAATTTATTTTCTATAAATTTATGTTTGACTTAAATTGTTTCTAATTTTAAATCCCAGTATTGATATCAATACTGGGGTTTATTTAAATGATAGAAATATCTTTTGCAATTTTTTCTGCTGTTAGCCCATACTTTTCTTCTAGTTCTTCCACTTTTCCATGCTCTACAAATATGTCATCATACCCAAATGTTTTTACTTTTACATTTTCTATATTACTTTTATTTATAAGTTCTATAATAGCTGTGCCCAGTCCTCCTCTTAATAGATTATCTTCAATGGTAACAACATGTTTTGTTTTTTGTATTGATTTTAATATTGTTTTTTCATCTAATGGTTTTAAAAATCTTGCATTTATTATTTCTATACTTTTTTCTGGTAATAAATTTGCTACTTCTTTCGCTCTACCTACCATCTTTCCTATTGCTATAATGCTTAGGTCTGTTCCATTTTGTATGATTTCTGATTTGCCTAACTCTATTTTTTCCACTTTTTCGAATTTATAGTTTTCTCCACCACGTGGATATCTTACAAACACTGGTTTATCAATATTTACACTAAATTCCAACATTTTTTCTAGTTCTTCAAAATTTTTAGGTGCCATAATTACAAGATTAGGTATTGATGACAGAAATGATAAATCAAATATCCCTTGATGTGTTTCTCCATCATTACCAACTATTCCTGCTCTATCTATGCATACTGTTACTGGTATATTTGACAATGCTATATCATGTATTATTTGGTCATATCCTCTTTGTAAAAATGATGAATATATTGGTAGCACTGGCTTTAGGCCTGCTTTTGCCATTCCTGCAATTAATCCTAAACTGTGTTGTTCTGCAATTCCAACATCAAAAAATCTATCTGGAAACTTTTGTGCAAATTCTTTTAGCCCTGTTCCATCCTTCATAGCCGCTGTAACTGCAACTATTTTTGGATTGTTTTCGGCTAGTTTTATTAGTGTATCTCCAAACACTTTTGAATAGTCTTGTTTTTTAGAACATTCTCCTGTTTTTTTATCATATGCTGATATCCCATGGAATTTATCTGGGTTTTCTTCTGCTAATTTATAACCTTTTCCCTTTTTTGTAACAACATGTATTAGTACAGGTCCTTTAATTTTCTTACTTCGTTCCATTATATCTTCTAATTTTTTTATATCATGCCCATCTACTGGTCCTAAATATGTAAAACCTATGTCTTCAAAATACATATTTGGTATTATTGCTCTTTTTATTACTTGTTTTGTATAATGTGCAAAACTTACAATTGGTTTTCCTATTACCGGTATCTTGTTGGTAATTTGTTTTATTTTTCTATTTGACCTTGTATATCCAGTTTTTGTTCTTAGCTTACTTAAGTATAAAGGAATTCCCCCAACATTTTTTGAAATACTCATTTCATTATCATTTAAAATTACAGTTACATTTGTTTTGCTACTTCCACTATCATTTAATGCTTCAAGTGCCATTCCTCCTGTAAGTGATCCATCCCCAATTACAGCAATTACTTTATAATCTTCTTTTAAAATGTCGCGTGCTCTTGCCATTCCTGTTGCAATTGAAATTGATGTACTACTATGTCCAGTATTGAAATTATCATATTCTGATTCACTTAGTTTTGGGAAACCTGATATTCCACCAAGTTGCCTTATCTTTTCAAATTCTTTTTTTCTTCCTGTTAATATTTTATGTACATAACATTGATGTCCTACATCCCATATTATTTTGTCTTTTGGTGTATCAAAAGTTGAATGAAGAGCTACTGTTAATTCTACAATACCTAAGTTTGATGCAACATGCCCTCCATTTTTAGACGTTACATCTATAATCAAGTTTCTAATTTCTTGGCATAACTGTTCTTTTTCTTCTGTATTTAATTTTTTTACATCTTCTGGAAAATTAACTTTATCTAAAATATTATCCATGATTTCCTCCGTGCATTATTATATCATAATACTACTTGTCTTACAATTATAAATTTATTTAATAGCCCTACTTCGTAATTCGGACGAGCAATGCTCGCCCCTACAATTCTCTTTTAGCACATTTAGGAATTGTTCTTCAACCTTGACTTTTTGCTTTTTTTTTGATAATATGTCTTATTATATTTATTCTGAAAGAGGGCTTTTTTATGGATATTTATTCTGAAAATTTTAAAGTTACTTTGCCCGATGTTGGAGAAAATAATTGTCTTACAAATAAGGGTATTTTAAGAATGTTACAGGAAATTGCTTGTACTCATTCTGCAACTCGTGGATTTGGAGTTAATGATACTCATTCTACTGGATTGGGCTGGATTATTTTAAACTGGAAATTACAAGTTTTTTCAAGACCTGTTTGGAATACAAAATTAAAAATAAACACTTGGTCAAGCAGTCAAAGCTTGCTCTTTTTTACAAGAGATTTTGAAGTTTTTGACGAATATAATAATTTAATAGCAATTGCAACATCTAAATGGGTTCTTTTTGATATAAAAAAAGGTTCTCTTGCTAAAATTACTGATGATTTTAAAGCTATGTATGAGGAAGTTGATAAACATGTTTTTGATAAACCAGTTATTGAAAAATTAAAAGAGCCTGAAAATAGTCAAATGGTTTCTGGATATACTGTCCAAAAAAGAGATATTGATACAAATCATCATGTAAATAATTTGATTTACTTAGACTTAGCTTATGAAATTTTACCTGATTATATCTTGTCCAATACAAATTTTAAAAATGTGGAAATTATGTACAAACATGAAGCTAAATTTGGAGAAACTTTGCATTTATTTTATGCAGAAAATAATAATTCTACTTTTATTACTATTAAAAATAGTGATAATGATAAAATTCATTGTATCATTAAATTATATTAATTATGTGTAGCCAAATTAGCTACACATAAATTTATTTATGCTGTTTTTATTTCTAACCTTAATTTATCAGCTATCATTGCTATAAATTCACTATTTGTTGGCTTTCCTTTTGCTGCTGATACCGTATAGCCAAATATGCTTTCTACAGCGTCATTTTTTCCTCTTGCCCATGCTACTTCTATTGCATGGCGTATTGCACGTTCTACTCTTGATGGTGTTGTACGATATTTTTCTGCTATCTCTGGATATAGTTGTTTAGTTATTTGGTTTATTATATCAATATCCTGTACTACCATCATTATTGCTTCTCTTAAATATTGGTAGCCTTTTATGTGTGCTGGTACTCCGATTTCATGAATTATATTTGTTACTAGTGCTTCTAAATTTTCTTGGTTTTTCTTATCTATTGAATTTATTTCTATATATTTTGATTTTGTTTCTCTTACTGTATAACAATTGTCTATTTTTGATGTTGGTGTTGGTTTATAATTTTTTATATCTCTTATTCTATTTATTAATACATCAATATCAAATGGTTTTACTACATAATATTCTGCACCTAGGCTAATTGCTTTTTGCGTTATTTTCGTCTGTCCTACTGCCGATAACATTATACATGTTGGTCTTTTTTCTATTTTGGCTGCATTTAATTTTTCAAGAACTCCTAAACCATCTAAATATGGCATTATAACATCTAGTAATAATACATCTGGTTTCATCTCTAATATTTTTTCATATGCCTCTTTCCCATCTCTGGCTATTCCTACAACCTCCATATCATTTTCTTTACTTAAGTGACCAACTAATGTCGTTGCGAAATCCGCATTATCATCTGCAATTAAAATAGTAATTTTCTCGTTCAATTTGATACCTCCTAAAAAATAATTGTAAAATATTTACATTTTGCATTATAATACGTTTTCGACAATAATGCAAGACTTTTTTTGAATTTTTTTCCAGTTTTGCCGTTTTTGCCTTATATTTCAACGAATTTTTCTTTCAGTATATTTTGTTTTTCTATTTTTAACTTATTATTCTTTGTTATTTCTTCTAAATTGTTTTTTAATATGTCTATTGTTATTTCTATTTTCTCTGAATATTCTACTTTTAATATTTTTATATTCATTTTTTCTAAATGGTATCTTAAATTTTCTAGGTTATCATAATTTACTTGTATTTTTACTTCATATCCTCTAGCCTTTTCAATTATTTGTGCTTTTCTTAAGGCTTCTTCTACTACACCTGAATAAGCTCTAACTAATCCTCCTGTTCCTAAAAGTATTCCTCCAAAATATCTTGTTACTATTACTAAAATGTTTGATAAGCCTTTTTCTAAAATTAGTTTTAATATAGGTGCTCCTGCTGTTCCTTGTGGTTCTCCATCGTCATTATATTTTACTGCAATTCCTCCCTCTGGAGTTTCTATTGCATATGCAAAACAATTATGTTTCGCGTCATGATACTCTTTTTTTATATCTTTTATGTATTGTTCTGCTTCTTCTATACTTTCTACATAAAATACATTGGCTATAAACTTAGATTTTTTTTCTATTATTTTTGCTGATGTATTTTCTTTTATTGCTTTAAATTTAACAATTTTTTCTTCTATCTTTCTTCATCCCTTTCATGTTCATGCTCTATTTCTATGCAAATTGATGAAAAATCATCAAATGCTAAATGTGAACTTCGTCTACTCTGTAGCATAGCATTTTTTACCCCTCTGTTTTCATTTATACTTAATGGGTCTTTTTTTGCTAATCGCCTTACTCCTCTAATAGTCTGTCCCATGTTTTTACTTTTCCTTAATATATTTATTGGTACTCCATCTGAAGATAGCGTTATTCTTTTTACATTACTAGGTAAATCTTTTACTATACAATTTCTTAGTTCTGTACTAATTCCATTAAATACTGAATATCCATATTCTCCTGCATTTGGATTATTTTTTAAGTATTGTTGTAGTATTTTTGGATTAGGATATTTTTCTAATAAACTTTGACTACTAATATCTTCTTCTGAAAAACCACATTCTCTCAATGTTCTATGCATAGTGTCTTGTATATACTGCCTAATTCTTTCTGCTTCACTTTCATTTTGTATATATTGTGGGATTAATTCTGGTTCTACAATCATCTTTTTTTCCATGCTACTTGAAAATAATTCTTCTTGTTTATATCCTAATCGTAATAAAGTCTTAACTATTTCTGCTCGAATTTCTGCATAAACTTCATCTATTTTTAAATCATTTGTAATTTCATTCCCATCATAAATTGCTCTACAATCTCCTACAAGCCATATTTGATTATGATATTTCGAATAAAATACACCTGTAGCTTCTAGTGGATTGTTATTCAAATCATGTTGAATCATTTGACAATATTTACTTATATACATATTAATATATTTTACAAATTCTGAGAATTCTAATGTTTTAGCATATACAGGAGCAGTTGGTCTATCTATCTTTCTTAATGCTTCTGTAATGATTTCTGCTATTTTAATTTTTTTACCATCTGCCTCTATTGTACTTTTACTTGAAACTCCATCAATAACTGCTGCAAAATTTTCCCCAACATAGATGTCATCATCGTTTTGTTCTGCTTTTTTACCTATAGAAGTTGATTCTATTAATCTTATTTTTCTTCCTCTCATATTAAAAATCCTTTCCCATGTCAAGCACTATGTGTTCAACAATATTTGTTAATTTGTAAGTCCACTTACATATCCTGTGGACCATGCTATTTGCAAATTATAGCCACCTGTAAATGCATCTAAATCTATTATTTCTCCTGCCAAATATAATCCTTTTATAATTTTTGATTCCATTGTTTTTGGGTTTATTTCTTTTATACTTATTCCTCCGGATGTGATAATAGCTTCTTCAATACTTCTAAATCCTCCTATTGTTAATTCAAAATGTTTTAAAGTCTGTACTATTTTTTTTCTTTCTTCTTTTGTTATTTCATTTATTCTTTTTTCTGGATTTATTCCAATTACTTTTATTATTGGTTGTATCATTTTTTTTGGTAATAACCTATCAAAACTATTTTTCAACTGCTTATTCTTTAATTCTTCAAAATCTCTTAATATTCTATTATCTAATTTTTCTTCATCTAATGCTGGTTTTAGGTCTATATAAAGTTTTATTTTGTTTTCTTGTAGTAAATTTTCAATGTTTTTATATCTAATTAATATAGCCGAAGCACTTAGTATTATTGGTCCTGATAAACCATAATGTGTAAATAACATTTCCCCAAAGTCTTCATAAATAATGTTATCTTCACATTTTACTTTTATTGCAATATTTTTTAATGATAATCCTTGCATTTCCTGACAAAGTTTTTTAGATTTTTCTTCACATGTTAATGGAACTAATGATGCTTTTAATGGAGTTATTGTATGTCCTAAAGTTTCTGCTATCTTATATCCATCTCCTGTTGAACCTGTAATAGGATAGCTTTTACCTCCAGTAGCAAGTATTATCTTGTCCGCCAATATTTTTTCTGTTTTACCATTGTGCTTACCCTCTATACCTATTGCTACTCCATTTTCCTCAATAATTCTTGTAACCGCAAAATTTAGTTTTGTTTTAACTTTTAACTTTTTTAGCTTCTTTGTAAATGCATTTAAAACATCTGCTGCTTTATCTGATACAGGAAATACTCTTCCTCCTCTTTCTACCTTTGTCGCAACACCTTGACTATTTAAAAACTGTACTATATCCTCATTATTAAATCTACTAAATGCACTATACAAAAACTTAGCATTTTCTGGAATATTCTTCATAAATTCTTCCATATCTGCCGAATTAGTAACATTACATCTTCCTTTACCTGTTATAAGTAATTTCTTTCCCAAGGCCTCCATCTTTTCCAATATAGTAACATTATTCCCCTGCTCAGCCGCAACAACCGCAGCCATCATTCCCGCAGGTCCACCACCAACTACCAAAACATCCAAACTCCACACCCCCACTATCATTATTCATTATTCACTATTCACTATTCATTATTAATTATTAATAAGTAGTCTGCTAATCGCCTTCATCACTCCAGCCTTTCCATATTCATATGTCAATCCTCCCTGTAAAAATGCAGTATATGGCGGTCTTATTGGAGCATCACATGATAGTTCTATTGAAGAACCTTGCACAAATGTACCTGCTGCCATTATTACTTGATCTGTATATCCTGGCATATCCCAAGGCTCTGGGATTGAATTTGAATCTACTGGTGAACCCATTTGTATGCCTTGGCAAAATTTAATTAATTTATTTTTATCTTCAAAATTTATAAGTTGCACTATATCAGTTCTCTTTTCATTATATCTTGGAGATACTGTATATCCTAGTTTTTCTAACATTCTACTAGCAAATACTGCTGTTTTTAAAGCATTTGCTACTACTTGTGGTGCAAAGAATAGTCCCTGTATTATTTGTTTATTTGCGCCTAATGATGGACCAACTTCTTTGCCTTGTCCTGGTACTGTTAATCTTTCTGCTGCTAATTCTACTAATTCTTTTTTTCCTGCTATATATGCACCATTTGGAGCTATTCCGCCTCCTAAGTTTTTTATCAAAGAACCTACCATTAAATCTACTCCCATTTGAAGTGGTTCTACTGTATCTACGAATTCTCCATAACAGTTGTCCATCATTATTATTGCTTCTTTATTTACATTTCTTATTTCTCTTACAATATTTTTAATATTTTCAAGTGATAAGCTATTCCTTAGGCTATACCCTCTTGAGCGTTGCATACATATTAATTTTATATTTCCTTGTTTTGCTCTTTCCACAATTTTAGATGTATCAAATTCATTGCCTATTAAATCTATTTGTTCATATTTAACTCCATAGCTTTTTAGTGAGCTTTTGTTTTCAACTAATCCAATTACTTCATCTAATGTATCATATGGCTTTCCATTTATACTAAGCATTGTATCCCCTGGTCTTAGCATTGCAAATAATGCCACTGTTAATGCATGTGTACCTGATATAAATTGGTTTCTAACTAGGCTATCTTCTGCTCCTAAAACCTCTGCAAATATTTTTTCAATAGTGTCTCTTCCTATGTCCCCATATCCATATCCAGTAGTAGTTCCAAAGTGCATGTCTGATAAATTATATTTCTGACATGCCATTAAAACTTTTAAACTATTTTTTTCTTTTATTTTATCTATTTTTTCAAATTCCTCTTTTATTTCTTTTTCTACTTCTTCTGATAAATCTATTATCTGCTGTGGTATTCCAAATTCTTTATACATATTTTTCTCCTTCCATTATTTTTAAGTATATCCTAAAAAGGCAGGTCTTATCAACCTGCTTTTTAATCATCTTCTTCATCGTTTTCTTCTTGATTTTCTTCTACAACTTGGTTTTTACAAGCTTTTACCCAAAGAATTCTTTTTTCTTCATATTCTTCTATTTTGTATGTTACTTTGTCTGTTTCAATTACTGGTTTTTCATCATCATGTGGAATTCTTCCTAAAAGCTCTATTAAATATCCAGATAAAGTATCATAATCTCCCTCTGGAATGTCTACACCTAAAATTTTTCTCAATTCATATATGCTAACACTTCCATCTATCATGAATGTGTTATCATCTATTTTTTCATATTCTTTTTCCACTTCATCATATTCATCAAATATATTTCCAACAAGCTCTTCTATTATGTCTTCCATTGTAATAATTCCAGCTGTTCCACCATATTCGTCCAATACAACTGCTAATTGCTGTTTATCTCTTTGCATCTCTTTAAAAAATTCATTTATTGGTTTACTCTCTGATACAAAGTATGCTGGCCTCATAATTTTCTTTATTTTTACTTCTTTTTTTGAATATGCATATGCTAATAAATCTTTTATAAAAAGTACTCCCACTATAGTATCAATACTTTCTTCATATACTGGAATTCTGCTATATTTATATTCTTTAAGTTCTGATAGTATATCTTCAACATTTGAAGATAAATCTATTGCATATACTTCTGTTCTGTGTACCATTACTTCTGATACTGTTTTATCATTAAACTCAAACACATTGTTTATAAGTTCTTTTTCTTCTTCTTCAATTGATCCTTTTTCTTCGCCAACATCTACCATCATTCTTATTTCTTCTTCTGTAACAGTTTCTTCATCTTGTGGTCCTATTCCAAATAATTTGCATACCATATTTGTTGAAAAATTTAAGAAATTTACTATTGGCAATGTTGCAATATGTATAAATCTAATAATTCCAATTGTTCCAAAAGCAATTTTTTCTGGGCTTTTCATAGCTATTCTTTTTGGAACCAATTCCCCAAATACAAGTGAAAAGTATGAAAGAATTATTGTTATTATAACTATTGATATTGTGTGCCAAGCTGATATTCCTAGTGGTATTAACTCATTCAAAACTGGTGCTAACTCACTAGCAAACGCTTCTGCTGCAAATGCACTTGATAAAAATCCTGCTAAGGTAATTCCTATTTGTATTGTTGCCAAAAATTTGCTTGGCTCTTTAAGCATTTTCTTTATTTTTTTTGCTTTTTTATTTCCTTCTTTTGCTTGCCTATCTATTTTTGCATCATTTAGAGATATAAATGCTATTTCTGCCGCTGCAAAAAATGCATTTACAAAAATTAGTATTACTAAAACTAATAGTGAAATCATTATTTTATTTCACTTACTCCTTTCTCATTTAAAGATAATTATAATTATATAATTTAATAATAAATTTGTCAATACTTGCTTTGTATCCATTAATATTTATAATTTCACTTATTTTGTAAATTAACGTCCATTAATATTTATAGTTTCCATTAAGAGTTATGAGTATAAAATGCATTGTATTCATTAATTAAGTTGCTTTGTGCTATATTATATAAGATACATACTGAATGGCAACTGCTTTTAATTTTAGCAAAAAGCAAGTAGAAAAATGCACTTTTTTTTGCATTTTCCTACTTATTTTTTAATCCCCTATTTCTTCTCCTTCTTCATCGTGAGAGTGTTGAGGTGTTGTATTAGTATTTTGTCTATTATATATTCCTCCATATTTTTGAGCATCTCTATTCTCTGCTGCTTTTCTATTTGCCAATAATTGTTCTCTAAATACTGCTTTTGCTCCTTTTTCTGCTATTTCTTTTAATAACTCATTTTCTTTTTCTTCTTCTTCTTCTAATATTGCTTCTTGTTTCTCTGGTTGTGTTTTACTTTTTGTAAATTTGTTCTTTATATTTTCAAATAATTTTTTTACATTGTTTTTAAATTTTGCCATTACTGGATGTTTTTGTTCAAATTTAGTAGGTTTTGCTGGTAAATCCGTTCCTGCTTTTGTTCCTGCTTTTTCTGTTTGTCCCTCTTTTTTATTTGATTGTTTTCCATTTTTCTCTGCTTGAATTTTCTGTTTCAATTTACCATCTTTTGATGTAAATCTTCCTTCTTCTACTTTTATTTCAATATCTTCTATATTTTTTCCCTTTAATAAATTTGCTGCTAATAAATTACATTTTGCAATTTTTCTTTCTAAAAATGTTCGTTTGTTGCCTGATTCTTCTTTAAATTCTGCTCCTTGTCCTTCTAATTCTCTCAATTCGTTATATAAACTACTTTGCTTATCTTGAAGTTTTGATACTGCATCTTCAAATGTTGATATTGTACTTCTATAAAAATTCTCTAATGCTTCACTATTTTCTACTTTACCAGATTTTTTTCTATCTAATAAATCTTTTAAATCTTTTTTTGTTTGTTCTATTTTTTTAAAGTAGCTGTCTATCTTTTTACCTGTATCACCTATTTCTTGCTTTTTCGTTGCTACTTGGCTTGATGTATCTTTAGGTAACTTACTTAATTTTTCTTCTAATCCATTTCTATAAGATAATATATTAGCTATTTTATCTTTATTTTTTATAAAACCTTTATACTCTTGTAATTTTTTTTCTAATTCTGCTATTCTTTTATCTCTTGTTGCCAAAGCTTTTTCATATTCTTCCTTTGACTTAAATGTTCCTGTTACCTTTCCAGATTGCATCTTTTTAATTTCTTCTTTTAATTCTTTTATTTTTTCTGCTGTTGGATTTTCACTTAATATTCTTTCGTATTTTATTTCCCATTTTGGTTTAGCTCCCATTTTTTGGTTCCCCCTTTATATTATTTCTTTTCTCAGTTTTTTATATAAAATCTCTATTTATTATTTTATCATATTCTAAAAAAAATTGCAACTTTTGACAAGAATTTGTATAGTATAAGGGTTACCATTCAGCATATAGGTTACACTGCATTGAATTCATGAATTATATGTAAACAGTAGTAAAACGTAAATATAGTGTTAACTAAATTTCATATTGAAACTATTCTAATAATTCAAATCCCATATGTTTTTGTAATTCAATATCTATTATATTCCTTACATATAGTCCATTGTTTGCACAGTATTTTTTTACTGCTTCTTCTGTTGCTGAGCCAAATTTTCCATTTGGTGTTCCATAAAAAAATCCTAATTCTTTTAGTTTTTTCTGTATTTCTAACACATCTGAACCATACATTCCTGATTTTAAATCTCTAAATCCTTTTCCAAATGCACCATATGGACCATCAACTATTGTTACTTTTGTTCCTATCGGAATAATTTTATAGAGTTCTGCAACTTCGCTATTATCCATTCTTATACATCCATGCGAGCTTGCCCAACCTAATGAACCTGGTTCTAGTGTTCCATGTATGCCAAATTGTCCCCATGGAACATTAAATCCCATCCAGCTTCCGCCCAAATCCTTCTCCCCATTTTGCTTTAGATATTATTGTCCATGTTCCTATTGGAGATGGGGTTGACCATTTTCCTCCTGAGCATCTATATGTTTTTATTAGTTCATTATCTTGAAATAAATATAATTTAGATTCTTCAACATCTACGAGTATTTTATATTTTGGATTTTCAGTGTTTGTTTGAATTGATGTTTGTTTTGTTGGTTTATAAAAGCTTAAAAGTATTACTAATACTAGCAATATCCCTACTATTAACATTTTATTTTTTCTTATAATTATCATAATAATAATTTTATTCTATTTGTTGTATTTAAGAACAAAATATATAAAAAATTAAAACATGCCCAAATTGGACATGTTTTATTTTTTTAAATTTACATACTTTTCTCTTTTTTGATATGTTGTATGTAATAATTTATGTGCTCTATAGCTTCCTGGTTTTTCTAGATATTCTTCATATAATTTTTTTATTGCAGGATTTTCATGTGATTTTCTATATTTACTATTTTTATCTATATTGTATAATGCCTGTGCTCTAGTTGCTCTTACATCTATTTCATTTCTCTTTTTTGAAGTTACAATTGGTTGTCCTCCTCCCATTATACATCCACCTGGGCATGCCATTATTTCTACAAATTGATAGTCTGCTTTTCCGTTTTTTATTTCTTCTAATATTTCTCTGGCATTGCTAAGTCCATGTGCTACTGCAACTTTTATTTCTTTATCTCCTATTTTTATAGCAGCTTTTTTTATTCCTTTTTTTCCTCTTACTTCTTCAAAATCTAGTTTTTGTAGTTCTTCTCCTGTAATACTCTCATACGCTGTTCTTAATGCCGCTTCCATAACTCCACCTGTTGTTCCAAATATTGCTCCTGCACCTGTTGCTTCTCCCATTGGATCATCAAACTCAGATTCTTCTAATGTTGTAAAGTGTATGTTTGCTTGTTTTATCATTCTTGCAAGTTCACGTGTTGTTATAACACTATCCACATTTGGTAAAGAATCATTTTTCATTTCAGGTCTTATTTTTTCAAATTTCTTAGCTGTGCATGGCATTACTGATACTACATACATTTTGCTTGGGTCTATTCCTGCTTTTTTTGCGTAATATGATTTTAATATACTTCCGAACATTTGGTGTGGTGATTTACAGCTTGATAAATGGTCTAATAATTCTGGATAATTCATTTCTATAAATCTTACCCAACCTGGGCTACAAGATGTTATCATTGGTAGAGTCTCACCATTTGTTATTCTTTCTACTAATTCATTTGCTTCTTCTACTATTGTTAAATCTGCTCCTGTGTTTGTATCAAATACTTTATCAAAACCTAATCTTTTTAGTGCTGTTACCATTTGTCCTGCTACATTTGTACCTATTGGATATCCAAATTCTTCGCCTAGTGCTGCTCTTACTGCTGGTGCTGTTTGAACAACAACAAAAGTATCTTTGTCTCTTAATTTTCTCCAAACATTTCCGAGTTTCATCCTTTTCGTAAATGGCACCTACTGGACATGCTGTAATACATTGCCCGCAAAATGTACAATTTACATTATTTAAGCTTTCATCATTTTCTGTTGATATTCTTGATTTAAATCCTCTTCCTGATAAATCTATTGCTCCTATTTTTTGTACATTTTTACATGCTGCTACACATCTTTTGCACATTATACATTTGCCATTATCTCTAACAATTGATGGAGATAGATCATCTATCTTATGTTCCATCTTTTCTCCTTCATATTCTATATGTGTCACTCCAAATTTTTCTGCAAGTGTTTGTAATTCGCAATTTCCATTTCTTACACATGTTAAACAATCTCTATTATGTGTTGATAATATTAAATCTAACATAACTCTTCTTGCATCATTTAATTCTGTAGTGTCTGTTCTTACTTTCATTCCTTCTTCTACTTGTGTTATACAAGATGGAACAAAGCCTCTTCTACCTTCTACATCTACTATACACATTTTGCAATCTCCTGCTGCATTTATTTCTTTTAAGAAGCATAATGTTGGAATATCTATACTTGCTTGTCTTGCTGCCTGTAATACTGTTGTTCCTTTTTCAACTTCTACTTCTTTACCATCTATAGTTAATTTCACTTTATTAGACTGTTTTAAGTTATCTGGCATATATTTCAACTCCTTCTTTTATAATATTTTCTCTTAATTTATCATTTTGTGATAAACTATTAAAGTTTATTAAGTCTATTTTATATACTAAGTACAAGTCATCTATATCATAATATATTTTAGTATTAATTGTATGTGTTAATTTTTCTCCATATAACACTATATCTATATCAGAAGTTTTTTTGTATGTTCCTTTTGCTCTTGAGCCAAATATACATGCTCTTTCTACTTCTTCATATTTTGCAAATATCTTTCTGAATTCATCAATTATAGATTTATCTAATCCAAACTTATCTTCCATAACTTTTTTCCTTTACTATATTGCTTTAAAATTACACTTGCTAGCACACAATCCACATTTTATACACTTATCTTGGTCTATTCTATACCCTTCTTCTCTATTTCCTGTAATTGCTCCTACTGGGCAATTTCTAGCACATAATCCACATCTTTTACATTTTTCTTGATTTATCTCCATATGTTTTAAAGCTTTACATTCATTCACTGAACATTTTTTATTCTCTATATGTTCTATGTATTCATTTTTAAAATATTTGATTGTGCTCAATACTGGATTTGGAGCCGTTTGTCCGAAGTCCACATATAGAAGTTTTCTTAACTGTTTGTGCAAGCTTTTCTAATTTTTCTAAATCTTCTAATGTTCCTTTTCCTTCTGTTATTTTTTCTAATATTTCTAGCATTCTTTTTGTTCCTATTCTACAAGGTGTGCACTTTCCGCAACTTTCATCTACAGTAAAACCTAAATAAAATTTTGCTAAATTTACCATACATTTTGTGTCATCCATTACTATTAATCCACCAGAACCCATCATTGAACCTATTGAGTTTAAAGATTCAAAATCTATTGGTGTATCTAAATTTTGTTCTGGAATACAGCCTCCTGAAGGTCCTCCTGTTTGTGCTGCTTTAAATTTTCTACCATTTGGAATGCCTCCACCTATATCAAATACTATTTCTCTTAATGTTGTTCCCATCGGAACTTCTACTAATCCTACATTTACTACATTTCCACCTAATGCAAATACTTTTGTTCCTTTTGAATTTTCTGTTCCAATGCTTGAATACCATTTTGAACCATTTAAAATTATTTTTGGAACATTTGCAAATGTTTCAACATTATTTATAAGTGTTGGTTTCATCCATAATCCTGCATTTGCTGGGAATGGTGGTTTTAATCTTGGATGCCCACTTTTACCTTCTATAGACGCAATTAGTGCTGTTTCTTCTCCACATACAAAGGCTCCTGCTCCTAATCTTACCTCTACATCAAATTCAAAATCTGTTCCAAATATATTTTTACCTAATATTCCATATTCTTTTGCTTGGTCTATGGCTATTTGAAATCTTTGTACTGCTATTGGATATTCTGCTCTCACATATATGTAACCTTTATTTGCACCTATACTATATCCTGCAATCATCATTGCTTCTAAAACTGAATGTGGATCTCCTTCTAGAATACTTCTATCCATAAATGCTCCTGGATCTCCTTCATCTGCATTACATACAACATATTTTTGAGTACCTTTTGCTATTCTAGTTAATTCCCACTTTTTGCCTGTTGGAAATCCTGCTCCTCCTCTACCACGAAGTCCTGAATCTGTAATCTCTTTAATTACATCTTCTGGTGTCATTTCAAGCAATACTTTTTCTAATGCTTTATATCCATCAAAGGCAATATATTCATCAATATTTTCTGGATCTATTACTCCACAATTTTTTAGAGCGATTCTTTTTTGCTTTTTATAAAAGTTTAGTTCATCTAATCTTGTTACTGTTTGTTCATCAATTTCTTTACATAATAGTCGTTCTACAATTTGTCCATTTATTATATGTGTGTTAATAATTTCTTCACAATCTTCTGGAGTACAATGTGCATAAAATACATCTTCTGGCCTTATTATAACTATTGGTCCTTTGCTACATAAACCAAAACATCCTGTTTGAATTACTTTAACATTTTCTATATTTTTTTCTTCTAATATTTTTCTAAATGTTTCTATTATTTTAGGTGATTTTGAAGATGTACAACCTGTTCCATGGCATACTAATATATGCTTTTCTCTAGTATTTGCTTGTAAATTCACCCTCAAATCTAGTTCTTTTCTTTTTTCTTCTCTAATTTTATGTATTTCTTCTAATGATTTCATTGTTACCCTCCTTATTTTGTAATCTATTGGACATACAATTATATCTCTATTAGCTTTTATTTTTTTGATTTATATTCTTCTATAACTTTATCTAATAATTCTGGAGTTGCATTCCCATATACCTCTCCATTTACTGTAAATACTGGAGCTAGCCCACATGCTCCTATGCATCTTGTAGCTTCTATTGAAAATTTTCCGTCTGGTGTAGTTTCTCCAACATCAATTCCCAATTTTTCTTTTAACTTATCTAATATTTTTTCAGAACCCTTTACATAACACGCTGTACCTAAGCATACAGCTATATTATATTTTCCTTTTGCTTCTAGAGTAAATCTTGAATAAAAAGTTATTACTCCATAAATTTCTGCCATAGGAATTCCTAAATATTCTGATATAGCTAATTGTGCATGTTTTGGAATATATCCGTAACCTTCTTGTACTTCATTTAATATTTGAATTAAATTGCTTTTATCTTTTTCATATTTTGATAGAATTTGCTCCATTTTTGTGTCTTGATAATTTTCCCCATTATTACATTCACAACACATGTTTTTTCCTCCTTCTTTTATTATATTATATTTTTTCAAAAAATACAGCATTTTTTTTGATTTGGCATTTATTACCTTTTACTTAGATTAATATTTGAATTAACTGTGCTATTTCAAACAAATATGCAATTATACTTTTTCTTTCTACTTGCTCTACTGTTTTTATTGATATTTCATCTATTATTTCATTTCCTTTATATACTATTATTTTTCCAACCTCTGTATCCTTTGGTAATGGTGCTTCAAACTCTGTATTTGCTGTTGATTCAATTTCTATAGTTTCATTTGTTTTTAATGGATACATTTTATATTTCCCATCTTCTATATATATTTCTGGTCTTAATTCTACTCCTTTAATTACTCTGATCCTTCTTTTATTAATTCTACACCAGTTTTCGTATTCTGATTGTACTAAAGCATCAATATCAACTTGTTTATATTCTTTATATGTGTATTCTATTAATTTGATTGTATCTTGTGTCCTTATTTTTCTTGTATCTGCCCCTAATACAACTGTTATGATTTCAAATCCGTCTCGATTTACTGTTGTTGTTAAACATCTTCCTGCTTTGCTTGTATATCCAGTTTTTCCACCTGTTACTCCATCTAAATATCCTAGTAATTCGTTTGTATTTGATATTGTTTTTGGATATCCATTTATTGTTACAGTATGTTGTTTTGTTGCAACTACTTCAGCTACTTTTTTATTTTTTGTTGCATAATCTACTATTTTTGCAAGTTCTAATGCTGTTGTATAATGCCCATCTCTATCTAAACCATGTGGAGTTACAAAATGTGTATTTTGCAAACCAAGTTCTTTTGCTTTATTATTCATGCGTTCTACAAAGTTTTCTACACTTCCTGTTGTACTTATTGCTATTTCTACTGCCGCATCGTTTCCTGAGCATAACATTAAGCCATATAATAAGTCATTATATGTTATTTTATCTCCTGTATTTAGTCCTAATCTTGAACCTATTGTACTTGCTGCTTCTTTTGATACAGTTACCGTATCATTAAGATGCTCTTCACCTACTATTTCCATCATAACTATTGCTGTCATCATTTTTGTTGTACTTGCCATGGGCACAGGTGTATTCTCATCTTTCCCCCATATTACTGTTCCAGAGGCTCTATCATATACTACTGCATATCTTGATAAAACAGAAGGTTCCTTTATTGTTTGTGCTTCTTCAATGGCTTCATCTAACCATATATAGTTCCATTCATCTGGGTCTTCTACATTAGCAAATGAAGGGGTTATTATACTTAAATTTATTATAATAATTAATAAAATTAATGATAAAATTTTCTTTATTTTCATTTTTCAATTCACCTTGTACATTTATATTCAAATGTGTTGCTATTTATTTATAATTTTTATACAAAAATTCTATCATAACAATTAACATTATTCAACATTTTTTTTGGAATTTAAACTCTTTAGAAATAAAATATGGAAGAGTTTATTTATAGATTTGTCCACGATTATTTATTTTAGTTACTAAAATTGTACATTCATTTTTATTTAGCGTATATATAATTCTATAATTACCGAACTCGCAGTCTATAATCATTTTTACAACCTGCCATTTTTTTCACATCACCTTCTGGCAGGTTATAAATAGCTTTATAAATTCTTAATTTTTGAACTTTATCCTGCTTTGCAATAAATTTTAAAGCAATGGGTCTAATTATGATTTTGTAAGTCATCCATAGTCAACCCCTCTCTCTTTAGAATTTCTTCAAGCGTTTTTGAATTTTTTAGTTCTTCTTTTTTAGTCTCTTTACTTTCTTTTAAATAGTCTAAATACATTATTTTTTCTGTTATGTCCATATTCTCTAATATTACAGTCGGTTCAAGTTTTAATAATTCACTGTCAATTGCTTTTTCCATTAAAACTTTAATTGAAACTAGACATTCTGCATTAAGACGTGGTGTCATTTTTATTACATCTTTAATAGTTTGTAATTGTGCTTCAGACATTTTCTTCAACTCCTTTCATTTCATATTATATCAGTTTTTTCAAAATATTACAATAAAAAGTTACAATTACAAATCAGATATTTTTTCCATTTTCTGTTTACAAATTTGAAAAAAGGTTATATTATATTGTATATTAATTTAGGAAGGATGATGAGTATATGAGTGAAACTGAGAAATTAAAGGAATTTTTATTTGACACAAAAAAATGTGGTTGGGACACATTATCTGATGAATATAGACATGAAATTATTAAATTTAGCGATGAATTTATTCATTTCTTAAATAAAAGCAAAACAGAGAGAGAAGCTGCATCTTTTATAACTGAAATTTTAGAAAAAAACGGCTTTGTTAATATAAAAGAAAAAATAGTTTTAGCTCCTGGTGACAAAATTTATTATATTAATAGAGAAAAAGCTATTTATGCTGCTATTATTGGTACAAAATCAATTGAATCAGGGCTTAATATTGTAGGTTCACATATTGATTCTCCAAGATTAGATTTAAAACCAAATCCATTATATGAAAATACCGGATTTGCTTTCTTTAAAACGCATTACTATGGTGGAGTTAAGAAATATCAATGGACTACAATTCCTCTTGCTATTCATGGAGTTATTGTTAAAACTAATGGGGAAAAAATTAATATCAGCATTGGTGAAGATGAAGAAGACCCAATATTTACTATTACAGACCTTTTACCTCATTTGGCACAAGAGCAAATGGAGAAAAAATTAAAAGATGGAATTTCTGGTGAAGATTTAAATTTATTAATTGGTAGTATTCCATTTGGAGATGAAAAATGTCCAGAAAGAATTAAATTAAATATACTTAAAATATTAAATGATAAATATGGAATAACCGAAAGAGATTTTGTAAGTTCTGAACTTGAACTAGTACCTGCATTTAAAGCTAGAACTTTAGGTTTTGATAGAAGTATGGTTGCAGGTTATGGTCAAGACGATAGGGTATGTGCATATACCTCTTTAAGAGCCTTATTAGATGTTTCTAGTCCCGCTAAAACCGTAGTTTGCATATTTGCAGATAAAGAAGAAATTGGAAGTATGGGAAATACTGGTATGGAATCTCATGTTTTTGATACTTTTATTTCTGAATTATTAAATAAGACAAATGCAAATAGACCTAATTTATTAGATAAAGTATTCTGCAATTCTAAAATGCTTTCAGCTGACGTTGATGCTGCATTTGATCCAATTTATCCCTCTGTTTCTGAAAGAAATAATGCTGCATATCTAGGTAAAGGTGTTGGACTTAATAAATACACTGGTGTTCGTGGTAAATCTGGTGCTTCTGATGCAAATGCAGAATTTGTTGCTGTTGTAAGAAATATATTTGAATCTAATAATATTTCTTATCAAGTAAGTGAACTTGGAAAAGTTGATACTGGCGGAGGCGGAACTATAGCATATATATTAGCTAATAAAGGTATTGATGTTATAGATTGTGGAATTCCAGTTTTATCAATGCATTCTCCTTATGAAGTTACAAGTAAATTTGATATATATGAAGCTTATAAAGCATATCGTGCTTTCTTGATTAATTAAAAGTCATAAACCAACAAATCCAGCCCAAAAGCTGGATTTGTTGGTTTATCTCAGGAATTCTCCTTCGATTCGAAGAGCCAATATGCTCTTAACGCACATATTGCTTTTTCTTCAATTCTTCTTATAGTCTCTCTTGATAGTTCCATTTCTTCTCCTATGTCTTCAAGTTTCTTATCCTCATAATACCGTTGCTTTACCACATATCTTTCTCGGATAGTACTTCTTACTTTCGGTTTGGGATATTTACTTTCATACATCGGAGCGAAAAACTTTTTCATCATAAAATTGAAAAACATTTTTGATAAACTTTTACTTTTCTTGCTCAAGTATAGTTGGTAGACTTCATGTAATTCATCTTCGGAAAATATTATGGGTGCAACAATCTTTACCTTTTTCAAATAGTGGTTGAAACCACTTTTGAATGAGCACCCTATACGAGTACTCATTTTCATTTCATATCGTTTGCAACCGTCCTTTTCATCAATAAACCGCTGGATTTCCATCCAACCTTTCTCCCATGTTTTTGTCTTTGCTGTCTTTTGCATAATTAGCTCTCCTACAAATAAAATTTGGAAATATATTCCATATTTTTATTATAGCATATGTTTACGTAAAATTCAATCATCATAAACTTAATATATCTATATTAAATAGTCGCTTTTTTCTTGTAAATTTTCAAAATTCTTTTGTCTTAATATTTCATATGCCACTATTGCCACCGAATTTGACAAGTTTAATGAACGCAATGTTTTTCTCATTGGTATTCTTGCTGTTTTTTGTATATATTTTTTTAATATGTCTTCTGGAAGTCCTTTTGTCTCTTTTCCAAACAATATAAATACTTCTTCCATTCCTGAATAGTCTATTTCTGAATAGCAATGTGTTCCTTTTGTCGTTACAAAATACATATTCTTTTCTTCTGGCTTATATTTTTCTAAAAACTCTTTAAAACTGTTATGTTCCTCTATATCTAATTTGTCCCAATAATCAAGTCCTGCTCTTTTTACTTTCTTTTCTTCTATGCTAAAACCTAATGGTCTTACTAAATGTAATTTTGCTCCAATTGCTGCACAAGTTCTTGCTATGTTTCCTGTATTTTGTGGTATTTCTGGTTCTACTAGTACGATGTGTAATTTCATAAATTTCTCCTTAATTTTATTTTTTTATTGACTTTTTGTAAAAATTGTATTATATTATTGCTTATAGGAAATGAGAACAAGCAGATGTGGTTTACCTCTCAGAAGGAGGTGGGGCATATGATAGAAAGCACTTTAATTACTATTATTTACATACTATTTTATTCATTAATTTTAGTAACTGCAATCATAATTGCCTTAATTATTGCATTAGCGGTAATTCTAAGTAAAAATAATAAGCAATAAAAAAACGCATCTGTAATTTAACGGTTGTAGATGCGTTTTACATTTACACTGGTAAACCACTTTTGTGGTTTCTCCATTTCCTATTTTTATTATACTGATTTTTTTTTAATTTGTCAATATGTTAATTTAATATTTTAATTTTCTGCTACATTATTTTCTGTGCTTATTTTTTTGCTTCTATATACTGTAAGTCCTGTTCCTGCTGGTATTAGTTTTCCTATGATTACATTTTCTTTTAGTCCTATTAAAGAATCTTTCTTTCCTTTTATTGCTGCTTCTG
This sequence comes from uncultured Clostridia bacterium, assembly GCA_944390405.1. Classification (GTDB taxonomy): domain Bacteria; phylum Bacillota; class Clostridia; order TANB77; family CAG-508; genus UMGS1781. The sequence continues at coordinate 24,249 of CALXPS010000011.1, forward strand.
TTAGTACTCTTGTTGTTTCTTGGAAAGATGCTGCTGATAAGAAGCTTTCTGTTGCAAGTGATGCTTTTGTTATTCCTAGTAATACTCTTTGTCCTTTTGCAGGTAGTTTTCCTTGTTCTTCTAATTCTTTATTTTCTCTATTGAAGTCATTTATATCTACTAATGAACCTACAAACATTGTGCTATCTCCACTGTCTTCAATTTTAACTTTTTTAAGCATTTGTCTTGATATTATTTCAATGTGTTTATCATTAATGTCAACACCTTGATTTCTATATACTTTTTGTACTTCTGATGTTAAGTATTCAAATACTCCTTGTGGTCCTTTAATTGATAATATTTCATTTGGATTTATTGACCCTTCTGTTATTGGATCTCCTGCTTCTATGTGGTCTCCTTGTCTTACTTTTAATTTTGAACCAAAGCTTATTGTATATGTTTTGCTATTGTCTTCACCTGTTATTGTAACTTCTTTTCTTTTCTTAGAGTCTTCTATGCTTACTGTTCCACTTATTTCAGAAATTACTGCTAATCCCTTTGGTTTTCTTGCTTCAAATAATTCTTCAACCCTTGGAAGACCTTGTGTTATATCTCCTCCTGCTACACCACCTGTGTGGAATGTTCTCATTGTAAGCTGTGTACCTGGTTCTCCTATTGATTGTGCAGCTATTATTCCAACTGCTTCCCCTATATTTACTACTTTTCTTGTTGCTAATCCCATTCCATAGCATTTAGCACATACACCATGCTTTGTTTTACATCCAAGTACTGAACGTACTTTTACTTTTGTAATTCCACTATTTACTATTTTGTCTGCTATGCTTGGTACAATTAATGTATTTTTGTCTACTATTACTTCACCTGTTGTTGGGTCTTTTATGTCTTCAAATGGGAATCTTCCTACTAGTCTTTCATGTAATTTTTCTATTACTTGATTTCCATCTTTTATATCTTCTATTTCAATATATTCATCTGTTCCACAATCTTCTTCTCTTACTATTATATCTTGAGATACATCTACTAATCTTCTTGTTAAATATCCAGAGTCTGCTGTTCTTAAGGCTGTATCTGCTAAACCTTTTCTAGCACCATGTGATGAAATAAAGTATTCTAGTACGTCTAATCCTTCTCTGAAGCAAGCTTTGATTGGAATTTCTACGGCTTTACCTGATGTATTTGCCATAAGTCCACGCATACCTGCAATTTGACGTAATTGGTTCATATTACCTCTGGCTCCGGCTTTGAGCCATCATGAATATTGGATTTAATTCATCAAAGTTATCTTTCATAGCTTCTGTAACATCATTTGTTGCTTTTTCCCAAACTTTAATTACTGAATCATATCTTTCATCATTTGTAATTAAACCACGTTTATATTGTTTTGATATGTTCTCAACTTCTTCTTCTGCATCTGCTAAAATTTTCTTTTTAGCTTCTGGAACAGCGACATCAGCAACTGACACTGTAATAGCTCCTTTTGTTGAATACTTGAAACCTGTTGCTTTTATATAGTCTAATAATTCTGCTGATACATTTAGTCCATGTTTATCTATACATTTTGCTATAATTGTTCCCAAATTCTTTTTCATTACAGGGAAGTTGATTTCTAAATCAAAAGCATTCTCTGGATTCGTTCTATCTACAAATCCTAAATCTTGAGGAATTCCTTGGTTATATATTAATCTTCCAACTGTTGTTTCTATTGGTTTTGTTTTTAGTTCCCCATCTATTTCTTTTGTCATTCTTACTTTAATTTTTGCATGTAATCCTAAGTCTCCATTTTGGTATGCCATCATTGCTTCGTCTTCATCTTTGCAATACATACCTTCACCTTTTTCACCAGATACTTCCATTGTTAGGTAATAACTTCCAAGTATCATATCTTGTGTTGGAACTGTTACTGGTTTACCATCTTGTGGTTTAAGTAAGTTGTTTACTGATAGCATTAAATATCTTGCTTCTGCTTGTGCTTCTGGTGATAGTGGTACGTGTACTGCCATTTGGTCACCGTCGAAGTCAGCATTAAAAGCTGTACATACTAATGGGTGTAGTTTTAATGCTCTACCTTCTACTAGTACTGGTTCAAATGCTTGAATACCTAGTCTATGTAGTGTTGGAGCACGGTTTAACATTACTGGATGGTCTTTTATAACTTCCTCTAATATTCCCCATACTTCTGGATTTAGCTTTTCTACCATTCTTTTTGCACTTTTAATATTATGTGCTAATCCTCTTGAAACTAGTTCTTTCATTACAAATGGTTTAAATAATTCTATTGCCATTTCTTTTGGTAAACCACATTGATATATTTTTAGTTCTGGGCCTACTACTATAACTGAACGTCCTGAATAGTCAACCCTTTTTCCAAGTAAGTTTTGTCTGAAACGTCCTTGTTTTCCTTTTAACATATCTGATAATGATTTTAAAGGTCTATTTCCTGCACCTGTTACTGGTCTTCCTCGTCTTCCATTGTCTATTAAAGCATCTACTGCTTCTTGTAACATTCTTTTTTCATTTCTTACTATAATTTCTGGTGCACCTAATTCTAATAATCTTTTTAATCTGTTATTTCTGTTTAATACTCTTCTATATAAGTCATTTAAATCTGATGTTGCAAATCTTCCTCCATCTAGTTGTACCATTGGTCTAATATCTGGTGGAATTACTGGTATTACGTTTAATACCATCCATTCTGGTTTGTTTCCAGATAGTAAAAAGCTTTCTACTGTATCTAGTCTTTTTACTAATTTAGCCTTTTTTTGTTCACTAGATTCTTCTATTTCTTTCTTTAATTTTGCAGATAATTTTTCTAAATCTACTTTTTGTAATAATGTTCTTATTGCCTCTGCTCCCATTCCTGCTTTGAATGAGCCTTTTCCGTACTTTTCTTCTGCTTCATGATATTCTTTTTCATTTAATATTTGACCTTCTGTTAGCCCTGATGTTCCTTTATCTGTAACTACATATGAAGCAAAATATATAACTTTTTCTATGCTTCTTGGTGATATATCTAGTATTAAAGCTATTCTACTTGGAATTCCTTTGAAATACCAAATATGTGCTACTGGTGCTGCAAGCTCTATATGACCCATTCTTTCACGTCTTACTTTTGATTTTGTTACTTCTACACCACATCTATCACAAACTATTCCTTTATATCTTACTCTTTTATATTTTCCACAATGACATTCCCAGTCTTTTGTAGGTCCAAATATTTTTTCACAAAATAGACCATCTTTTTCTGGTTTTAATGTTCTATAGTTAATTGTCTCAGGTTTTTTTACTTCCCCTTTAGACCATTCCCTTATCTTTTCATCTGATGCTAATCCGATTCTTATCTTATCAAATATCTCTAATTCATCTTGTTTTTTATTTTCTTCCATTAGAATCCTCCTTCACCATTTTCTATATAGTAATTTCTTCGAGGTTTGGACGAGCAATGCTCGCCCCTACATTGTGTTGGTGAGCAATGTCGCCCCTACATTACCTAATTTGCAAAATATACACTGCTCGAACAATTCCCTTCTGTCATTTTGCAAATTTGTAATGTAAATATTTAATTAATTTTTATTCTTCGTATGAGTCATCATCATTTTCCATGTTATCTTCTGCAAGTTCATTATCGAAAATGTCTAAATCGTCATCTTCTTCATCTATAATTTCCTCTTCTTCTAATAACATGCTTTCATCTAATGGTTCATTTAACTCATCATCTTCTATCATTTCTTCTTCTGTTACTAATGGTTTATTATCATCTAGGTTAAAATCTATTCCGTCATCTATATTTTCTGTAAGTTCAAGTTCTTGGTCATCTTCTGAATATAAACGTACATCTAATCCTATACTTTGTAGTTCTTTTATCAGTACTTTAAATCCTTCTGGAACTCCCGGTTCTGGAATATTTTCACCTTTTACTATTGCTTCATAAGTTTTTACTCTTCCTACAACATCATCTGATTTGATTGTTAACATTTCTTGTAATGTGTAGGCTGCTCCATATGCTTCTAATGCCCAAACTTCCATTTCTCCAAATCTTTGTCCACCAAATTGTGCTTTACCTCCTAGAGGTTGTTGTGTTACTAATGAGTAAGGTCCTGTTGAACGAGCATGTATTTTATCATCAACTAAGTGGTGAAGTTTTAACATGTACATAACACCAACTGTAATTGGTTTATCAAATGGCTCTCCTGTTCTTCCATCATAAAGGATTGTTTTACCATCTGCTGTTAATCCAGATTCTATTAATAATTTTTCTATATCTTCTTCTGTTGCGCCATCAAATACTGGTGTTGCAACTTTCATTCCAAGTAGTCTTGCTGCTGCTCCTAAATGTACTTCTAAAACTTGACCTAAGTTCATACGTGAAGGCACACCTAATGGGTTTAATACAACGTCTACTGGTGTTCCATCTGGCATAAATGGCATATCTTCTACTGGTAATATTCTTGAAACAACACCTTTGTTTCCATGACGTCCTGCCATTTTATCTCCAACTGATATTTTTCTTTTTTGTGCTATATATACTCTTATTACTTGGTTTACTCCTGGCCCTAATTCATCTGAATTATCTCTTGTAAAGATTTTTACATCAACTATTGTTCCTGCTTCTCCATGTGGTACTCTTAATGATGTATCTCTTACTTCTCTAGCTTTTTCTCCAAAGATTGCTCTTAAAAGTTTTTCTTCAGATGTAAGCTCTGTTTCTCCTTTTGGAGTTACTTTACCAACTAATATATCTCCTGGTCTTACTTCTGCACCTATTCTGATAATTCCTCTATCGTCTAAGTCTCTTAAACTGTCTTCACCTATGTTTGGAATATCTCTTGTAATTTCTTCTGCACCTAATTTTGTATCTCTACATTCGCAATCATATTCTTCAATGTGTATTGATGTATACACATCTTCTTTTACTAATCTTTCACTTAATAATATAGCATCTTCGTAATTGTAACCTTCCCATGTTGTAAATGCTATAAGAACATTTTTACCAAGTGCCATTTCTCCATTTTGTGTTGATGGTCCATCAGCAATTACATCATTTACGTTTACAATTTCACCTTTTCTTACTATAGGTTTTTGATTAATACATGTTCCTCCATTTGTTCTTTTGAATTTGCGTAGTTTGTATGTATCAATACCTGATTTTGTTTTTATAATGATTTCATCACCTGTTACTTTTTGAACTGTTCCACCTGTTTTTGCTACAACTGTTGTTCCAGAGTCTTTTGCTGCTCTGTATTCTATTCCTGTTCCTACTATTGGTGAATCTGTAATCATTAGAGGAACCGCTTGACGTTGCATGTTTGCACCCATTAATGCACGGTTTGCATCATCATGTTCTAAGAATGGTATCATAGCTGCACCAACTGAAACTAATTGTTTTGGTGATACATCTATATAATCAACTTTATCTGCTTCTACTTCTATAATTTCATCTAAGTATCTAACTTTTATCTTCTTATTTATAAATCTTCCATCTTTATCCATAGGTTCTGTTGCTTGTGCTATTGCATGGTTGTCTTCTTCATCTGCTGTCATATAGATTACTTCATCAGTAACGCGATGTGTTACTGGGTCTATTTTTCTATATGGTGTTTCTACAAATCCATATTCATTTATTATAGCAAATGTTGAAAGTGCTGATATAAGTCCTATGTTTGGTCCTTCTGGAGATTCTATTGGACATAATCTTCCATAGTGAGTATAGTGAACGTCACGTACTTCAAATCCTGCTCTTTCTCTTGATAGACCTCCTGGTCCTAATGCTGAAATTCTTCTTTTATGTGTCAATTCTGATAATGGGTTTGTTTGATCCATAAATTGTGATAATTGTGAACTTCCGAAGAATTCTCTAATTGATGATGTTATTGGTTTTGTGTTTATTAATGTCTGTGGTGTTACAATGTCTAGGTCTTGTATTGTCATTCTTTCTCTTACTACTCTTTCTAGTCTTGTTAAACCAATTCTAAATTGATTTTGTAATAATTCACCTACACATCTTATACGTCTGTTTCCTAGGTGGTCTATATCATCAACTGAACCTAATCCATATTGTAAATTTAATAAATAGTTTATTGATGCTATCATATCTTCTGTTACAATATTTTTTGGTACTAATTCTTCTTTTCTTTCATTTATAACTTTAATTAAATCTTTTTCTTCTGTTGTTTCCAATATATTTTTTAGAACTTCATAGTTGACTTTTTCTTTTATGTTTATTTCGTCACTATTTACATATGCTTTCAAATCAACTGTGCCATTTCCTATAATTCTTACTTTTTTATCATTTACTTTAACATCAACTATATTAATACCTGCATTTTGAATTTCTTCTGCTTTTTCTTTTGAAATTATAGTATCTTTTTCTACTATAACTTCTCCTGTTTCTGTATTTAATATATCATCAAATGCAACTTTATTTGTTATTCTTGAACTCAAATCTAATTTTTTATTATATTTATATCTTCCTACTTTTGCCAAATCATATCTTCTTGGGTCAAAGAATAGATTATTAAATAAATTTCTTGCTGCATCAACTGTTGGAAGTTCTCCTGGTCTTAATTTTTTGTATATTTCTATAAGAGCTTCTTCACTTGTTGTAGTTGTATCTTTTACTAATGTTGCAATTATTTTATCTTCTTCACCAAAAAGAGCTGTAATTTGTTCATCTGTAGCTAATCCAATTGCTCTTAATAATGTTGTAACTGGTAGTTTTCTTGTTCTATCTATTCTTACATAAAAAACATCATTACCATCTGTTTCGTACTCAAGCCAAGCGCCTCTAATTGGCATAACTGTAGCCTTGTACAATTTTTTACCTGTTTTATCATAATCTGATTCATAATAACATCCTGGTGACCTTACTAACTGGCTAACAACAACTCTTTCAGCGCCATTAATTACAAAAGTTCCGCTATCTGTCATTAATGGAAAATCTCCAAGATAAATTTCTTGTTCTTTAATTTCTCCTGTTTCTCTGTTTATTAGTCTTACTTTAACATGCAGTCTTGTTGAATATGTAGTATCTCTTTCTTTTGCTTCTTCTAATGAATATTTTGTTTCTTTTTCCATGTAATAATCAAAGAATTCTAAAACTAGATTTCCTGTGTAGTCTTCTATAGGTGAAATATCTCTTAAAACTTCTCCTAATCCTTCGCTTACAAACCAATCATAAGAATCTTTTTGAACTTGAATAAGATTTGGTATATCAATAAAATCTCCTATTCTAGCAAATGTTTTTCTTGTTGTTTTTTCATAATTTAAGTCAGTTAGCAAAACAAATCAACTCCTCTTTTTTTTCTTTAATAATTAATAATTAATAATTAATAATGAATAGTTAATAGTGAATAATGAATAATTTTTGTTAATTTTTGACCTTTGGTCAAAAATTTTCATTGTTAATTATTATTTTATTTTTGAGCAGTGAGGCAAAATTCTAATTCAAAATTCTTATTTCCGAATTCTGACCTCTGAATTCTGGCCTCTGTTATATTATCGAAAGTCCCTCTTAATTATAAGTGTATTATTAATTTAAAACTATTCTGCTCTCAATATTTTTAAATTAATACCTTAACTTATAATTAATTCCTCTTTCTTAACATTCATAAGTTAAATAATGGTAATTTTTATAAACACAACAAAAAAGTGTAGTATATATTGCTATATTTAGCTATTTAAAGCCATTTCTACACTTTTTATTTAGTTATTTTTTTATTAACTTTTAATTACTCTTTTCACTTTTACAAAATCACCATTTCTAATTAAATAGTTTACATATTTTTTATTTTTACAAAAAATATGTGCTTTACTATAATACCATAAGTATGGACACGTTGTCAAGGGGTTTTGTAAAGTTTTTTATTATTTCAAATGGATTTTAATTTTCTGTATTTTCTTCTTTTTTTGCTGTCCCTGACACCTCAATTAATATACCTATTGCCATTGTTATTATGCCTCCACATATATACATTGTTTTACTTGTTTTAGCTGCTGCTATTTCTCCTCCTCTTAAAGAAGCTTCTATCATTGCATTATATGCATCTCCTCCTACATATTCTTCTATTGAACTAAAATAGAATTTTTTGCTTGGTATGTCATAGTTTAACCCTACTATTAGTAAAATTAATCCTGCTATTACTACAATAGCTGCTACAAATATAATATTTTTCTTATTCATTTTTTCACCCCCTATTATTTTAACTTGAAAATTCCCGCCTTTATTTTTATGCCTTCGTTTTTAAATTTTATTTCATGTTCTGTTTCTATGTTATCCCAAAAGTCTGGTTCTTCATTTAAGTTATATGTTATCTTTATTGTTTCAAATCCAGATTCTTCAAAATATTCTAAGCTTTCTTTGAATAATCCATTATCATCTGTTTTAAAGTATATTTCTCCATTTTGTTTTAAAAATTGTTTGTACTTTTCTAGTTGCCTAACATGTGTTAATCTTCTCTTTTTATGTCTTGGTTTTGGCCAAGGATTGCAAAAGTTTATATATATTCTTTCAATATCATCACTTTTATCTAATATATTATTAATAGCTTCTACATCATATCTTGTTAGTAATATGTTTGTAATATTTTTACTTCCAAACTCTTCTTGTATATTTCTATTTGCTACTCCTAAGATTGTATCAATTAGGTCTATTGCTATATAATTTATTCCTGGATTTTTTAGTCCTGCTTTTTTTACAAAATATCCTTTTCCACATCCTAGTTCTAAATGTATTGAATTATTATTGTTAAACTTTTCTCTCCATTTACCCTTAATTTCTTCTGGATTTTTTATATAAATTTCGCTTGCATCTAACTCTTCTCTTGCCCAAGGCTTATTTCTAATTCTCATTTCTATTCCTTTTATAATTAATATTTACACATATATTATAATTTATATTTTATATTTTTTCAATTGCTTTTTTAATATTTTTATAGTATATTATTATTAATTTGAAAGTGAGGGTTTTATGAGTTTAGATGAAGTTATTCAAATAGCTAAAGATGTACGTAAAAATGCATATGTTCCATATTCTAATTATTCTGTTGGTGCAGCTTTAGTTTGTAAAAATGGTAATGTTTATTCTGGATGTAACATTGAGAATGATGGCATAATGTCTATTTGTGCTGAAAGAGTTGCTTTCACAAAAGCACTTTCAGAGGGAGAACGAGATTTTGATTATATTGTTATTTGTGGTGGAAGTAATTTAGAAACTCTTGAAAATTGCACTCCTTGCGGATATTGTAGACAATTCATGAATGAATTTGTTGATAAGGATTTTAAAATTTTCTTAATTAATTCTAGCGATGATGCTGAAATTTACCATATAGATGATTTATTACCACATTCTTTTAAATTGTAGCCAAAAATGTTACCATTCAGGCTTACTACTATAAAGTCCGCCCAATCTCGTCGGAGATTTTATATTTAGAATAAATTGAGCCCACGATGGAGACGCCTACGAAGTTTTTCGGGGGTCCTCATTTTATTCTAAATATAAAACTCCTGCGTTGGGCTAGAAAGTGCTATTAATTAATTTAGTCTGAACGGTAGCAAAAAATAAACATTTTTTCTGTTTTTTATTGACTTTTTAAGTAAAATATTGCATAATAAATATGTTCTTATCGCAGAAATTCATTTAAGAACATATTTTATTTTTAGGATGTGATTTTTATGTCAAAAGCTCAAGTAGTTTTAGGTACATTTTACGGAGACGAAGGAAAAGGTAAAATTATTGATTATCTATCAAAAGATGCTGATGTAGCAGTTAGGTGTTCTGGAGGAAGTAATGCTGGTCATTCTATTGAGGTTGACGGTAAAAAATTTGCTTTTCATTTAATACCTTCTGGTATATTTCACAAAGGTACTTTAGCAGTTATTGGAAATGGTGTGGTTGTAGACCCTAAATGTTTAATTGACGAAATGAATGAATTAGAAGCTAGCGGTGGTTCTACTGAAAATTTATATATTAGTGAAAAAGCCCATATTGTTTTCCCTTATCATATCGAAATGGATAGACTTTTAGAAGAAAATCGTGGTAATGGCAAAATTGGTACTACAATAAGAGGTATTGGTCCTGCATATTGTGATAAATACGAAAGGTCTGGTATTAGAGCAGAAGATTTAATTAGTGATAGGTTAGAAGAACTTTTGACAGTTAATATAACTAATAAAAATAAAATTTTTGAAATGTATGGTCATCCTACAGTTGACTTACAAAAAACTTTAGAAGATTACAAAAAATATGCTGAAATTTTAAAGCCACACATTACAGATACTATAACCTTATTGCATAACGCTTTAGAAAATGGAAAGAAAATTTTATGCGAAGGTGCACAAGCTTCATTATTAGATATTGATTTTGGTAGTTATCCATTTGTTACCTCTTCAAATCCTTCAATTGGTGGAGTATGTACAGGTACAGGTTTAGCTGCTAAAGACATTGGTGAAGTTTATGGTGTTTTAAAAGCTTATTCTTCTCGTGTTGGTAGTGGTCCTTATGTTACTGAACAAAACAATGAAATTGGAGATACTATAAGAGAATTAGGTCATGAGTATGGAGTAACTACAAAGAGACCTAGAAGATGTGGTTGGCTTGATTTAGTAGCATTAAAATATACTGTTAGATTAAATGGTATTACAGGTCTAGCTATTAACCATGTTGATACTATTGGAAAACTTCCAAATTTCAAATTATGTGTTGCTTATAATCATAATGGAAAAGTTACAACTGATTTTTCAACAAATGTAGATTTCTTAACTAATTGTACTCCTATTTATGAAGAATTTGAAGGTAATTTCGGTGATATTAGTAAATGTAAAACAAGAGTAGAATTACCTGAAAATGCTAGAAAATATTTAGATAGAATTGAAGAACTTATTGGTGTTCCAATTAAATTTATCGGAACTGGTGCAGGAAGAGAAGCTATGATAGTTGAATAGAACTTTTAAAAATGGGATTCCATTTCTGGTATCCCATTTTTTAATTTATAAAGTATATTTTTTATTATTCAAACACCTTCCTATAATAATCATAATCTAATATCATTGTAGACATTTTATATTTTTGGTATATTATTTCGCTTATTTCTTCAGCATAGTTATCGGCTACTTCTACTCCTTCATTTGCAGTAAATACTCCTGTTACTGAATTATATCTTCCTTTTTCTGTTATAAAACTTCTATCTGAAAATATTACTATTTGTTCTTTGTTGTTTGATAATATATCGTTTCCCATTAATAACCTTGAGTCATATTCTACTCCAAATAGATTTAATACTGTTGGTAATACATCTAAGCTTGAACATACTTCTTCTACTTTCACAGGTTCTTTCATGCTTGCACTCCATATTAATAATGGTGTGTGATGTTTTTCAAATCTTTCGTCTCTTTCATATGTAGATAATTCATTTAGTTCTTCTAATGTTAAACCATATGGGTAATGGTCCGGGCTTATTACTATTACTGTATCTTCTAGTTTTCCTGCTGTCTCTAACTCTTTTATTAGTTCTCCTATTGCCTTATCTAATTCTATTTGGGTTGCTAAATATGCTTTCGCTTTATGTGAATATGGTAAGTCTTTTACTTGTTTCCAATTTCTGCTTGCCATACAGTTTCCGATTGGTTGTGTAATTTAAATGTCCACTTACTGTCATATAGTATACTAGGAATTTGTCATTATTTATATAATCTTGCACTGTTACATCTATCATTTCATAATCACTATTTGGCCATAATTTTGTATCCATTCTATCTTCTAATCCTGTACCTGTTGCTAAATATGAGTTATAACCCATTGTTTCTAAATATTCATCTCTATGATAATATGTTGCTGTATGATTATGATAACTATTGCTTGAATACCCTAGCCTTTCAAAAACGTTTGCATATGAATATGGCATATAATGGTCTTTTATTCTATAAATGCTCCATACCCCTTCTTTTGGTATTAATGATGTATCTGTCATGTACTCTCCATCTGCAGTACTTACTGGAAATAGTGGCGTATAGAAGTTATCAAATTGGAAACCTTCACTATATAATTTATATAAATTTGGTGTTACATCTTCTCTTATTGCAACATCACTTAAAGCTTCTGCTACAAATACAATTAAGTTTTTACCTTTGAACATACCTGTATATTCGTTTTGTTCTGATGGTATTTGATTTGAAAAATATTCATGCATTGTTTTTATGTTTTCATCTGTTTCATTTGCAATTAATGCATCAAAATCTATTTCTGTAATATTATACTTTTTTTCTTCCTTGATTGCATTTTCTGGAATTGTTGTTACTTCAATTGCTACTTTTTCTTCAAATCCAAATATTAATCTTTTTAAATCTAGTCGCATTGCTGTATATAATCCCATTCTATTTGTTGCTACTTTTGGGACATGTATATTATAGTATAAATTCTTGTTTGAATAAATTCCTGCTGTTTGTATTGTATTAATGCATATTATACCTGCTATATGTATAATTATTACACTAATTATTTTTATAAATATTTCTAATTTTGAATTTCTTTCAAATTTTAAAATCTTGGTTGCATGTAGTATTATTAATAAAATAAATGGTATAAAAATTAGTAATACCCCTACCCAGTTTTGCCCTATTTTTTCTAGTATTGTTGTTATAAATTCAGTTACTTGTCCTCCATTTATAATCGAGTAGAATGATATAATTGCTTCATAAATTTTATAATATATTAATTGTGCTCCTACTATAAAACACACACCAAATGTTGATATATATGAAATGACTATATTAACTTTTTTTGGAAATAATGATGTTAATATATTTATACCTATTGCAAATGGCATAGATAATAGTATTATCCACAATGCATTGCTTGATATACTGCCAAATACAAGTGTAGAAAACAATAGTTCTTCATATGTTATAAATATTATCCAATATATTAACTCTTTTAAATTCTTCATTTTTCTACCTTCCTCGACAAAATTCGACTATTATGATTATATAGTATTTTTCTGTTTTTTGCAATGGAATTTATTGACCATTTATTATTTTAGTTATATAATAATTACTAAATTTAATTATAAATTTTTAGGAGGTATTATGCAGAAAAATTATTCTTTAAATAAAGTTACAAAATTTGATAGCATTAATGAAATGCTAGAACTTGCTGTAAAAGAAGCAGGTAATAAAATTGCTTTTAAATATAAAGTTGGAGATGAAATAAAAGAAGTTACTTACAGCAATTTTCAAAATGATACTATATACTTAGGTACAGGATTACATTTTCTTGGTATAACTAATAGCCATATTGCCGTTATTGGTGAGAATAGCTATGATTGGATTACTGTGTATTTAACAGTTTTAAAAAGCAATTCTGTTATTGTTCCAGTTGATAAAGAACTTCCTGTTTCTGATATTATTAATGTTTTACAACATAGTGATAGTGAAGTTTTATTCTATTCCAAAAAATTTGACAAATATATTACTGAAATTTCTGAAGCTTTACCTAATATAAAGTATTTTATTGGTTTTGATAACAAAGATGATAATGAAAAAATCTTATCTTACAAAAAATTAATGGAAACTGGTAAAAAGCTGTTTGAAAACGGTAATACTTCATATTCTGAAATTAAAAAAACAGATACTAATAAATTAAAAATGCTTGTTTATACTTCAGGAACAACTGGTATGGCAAAAGGTGTTATGCTTTCTGAGCATAATCTTGTAAGCTGTGTTTATTATGGTCTTCAAGTCTCTACTGTTTATACAACTTGCCTTTCTGTACTTCCATATCACCATACCTATGAAGCTGTTGCCGGACTTTTAGTTGCTTTACATCATCATTGTACTATTTGTATAAATGATAGTTTAAAAGCTGTTTTAAAAAATTTACAATTATATAAACCAGATTATATTTATTTAGTTCCAGCATTTGCAGAAATTTTCTATAAAAAGATTTGGGCTAATGCTAAAGAAACTGGTAAAGATAAAGCTTTGAGAATCATGATAAAAGTTAGTAATGGTTTAAGAAAAGTTGGAATTGATTTAAGGAAAAAATTATTTAAATCTGTTCATCAAGCATTTGGAGGTAATTTAATTAAAATAGTTTGTGGTGGTGCACCTATTAGACCAGAACTTGGAAAATTTTTCAATGATATTGGATTAAATTTAATAAATGGTTATGGTATTACAGAGTGTTCACCTTTAGTTAGTGCCAACAGGGATTATTTTAATGATTGTTCTACTGTTGGTGTAGTACTTCCTTGTTGTGATATTAAATTTGAAAATGTCACCCCAGACGGAGATGGTGAAATTTGTGTTAAAGGTGACATTGTAATGATGGGATATTATAAAAATCCTGAACTTACAAAGGAAGTATTAGTTGATGGTTGGTTTAAAACTGGTGACTATGGAAGATTTAATGATAAGCACCAATTAATAATCAATGGTAGAAAGAAAAATTTAATTGTTCTTGAAAATGGTAAAAATGTTTTTCCAGAAGAAATTGAAAATTATATTATGGGAATACCTTATGTTCAAGAAGTTGTTGTTGTTGGAATTAAGAATGATATAGGTAGCGAAACTGGTTTATGTGCAGAAGTTTTCTTAAATGCTGACAAAGTGAAAGAATTGAATATCACAGACGCTAATACTAAATTAAAGCAAGATATTGCTGAAGCTTGCAAGGATTTACCTGTTTATAAGCATATTAGTAAAATTGTAATTAGAGATAAGGAATTTGAAAAAACAACTACAAATAAAATTAAGAGATAGATATATTTAAGGGCAGACATAAAATCTGCCCTTGATGTTTATTCTATATAAATTTTATGTAATATGTGTTATATATGTTGGAGCTGTTTTTGGTGCAGTGCCTTTTATTTTTTCATTTTTCTTAAGTATTCTTTTTGTTCATCACTTATTCTATATGATTCTATAGCTTTTTGTAATGATTTATTATATGTCCAATCATCTAATTTGGCTTTTTTTAAATATTTTATTGTTTTATCATAATATTTAATTAGGCAAATTGATATTGCCCAAGCTATTGCCATTTTTACATAGTAATTATCATTTTTTATTTTTTGGAATATTTCAAAATTTTTATCTAAATATTCTTCATCAATATAATAGTCTAATATTATAACAATGCCAAATCTTATTTCAAATTCTTTATCTGAATTCAAATATTTTTGTATAAAGTTCCACATTTCCTTTTTATACTTTTTAGTAATTTTTAGTCCTGCACAAAACACATCACATATTGCCCAGTTGTCTATTTTTGGTATAAAAGTTCTTGTGTATTTTAATACTTCTTCTATATTTTTGCTTAATCCTATTAACATTCCTTGTAACATTATTTCTTCATACAGTGTATCATCAATTTCTTTTAATAATTCATTTAATGAGTATTTTCTATTTAATTCTTTTGCGTAATTTCTAAGTACTGGTGTTCTTACGCCAACTATGTTTGTTGTTCCAGGGCACAATCTGGAATGAAAGTCTTTATATTTTTCATCTGCTAATTCATATATTCGTTTTTTTATATCTTGTTTTATTTCTATATTCATTTTACATTTTTCCTTTTTTAAAAAAGCATCCACAATTTATCCACTTTTTGTGGACAGATTGTGGATGTTTTTATATTATTTTAACTTTGATAATATACAAATACTATCTATTATATCTATAACTGCTGTAGCTAATAACAATATTCCACCTAGTACTGTTATCGTGACCATGGTGCTAAAAGGATTTACCAATATAATTATGCCCAATACTAATGTTATAATTGCTGATATCATTAATAATATCCAGCTTTTTTCATTTATGCTTCTTATACTTAAAGCTAATTGTAATTTTACTATACTTTTAATAATTATCCAGCTTCCTATGATTATTGGTATTATAGAAATCATAATTTTTTTATTTGTTAATATTAATATTGCTATAACTAGTGCAAGTGTTCCTTCTACAAGTGAATTACTAAAAGCTCTTTGTTCTTTATTTGTGAAAATGTATACAATAACACTAATTAAGCCATCTATTAATATCCCTATTCCCAATATTAACATTACTGTATTTAACATCGTTTCTGGCTCTATTATTAGTAATATTGCTATGACAGCCATAAGTATTGAACTAACTATAGTTCTTTTCTCATATCTTTTCATGTATTCTAGCAACATTTTATTTCCTCCTTATTTTACCTTTTATAATACTCAACTTACTATATACTTCTTTGCTTATATTAAACATAGTATTTATAAATGGATTGTACACGATATACATCTCGTTTATAAATTCCATAAATTCTGGATTAAATCCTTTTTTAAATTTATATACTCCATATTGTGGATCATTTTCACTTTTAAAGCCTGATACTCCTCTAAAGTCATACCAATCGCATTTGTTTTCTAATGCCCATTTAATCATTTCCCATTGTAATAAATAGTTTGGCATTAAATTTCTATGTTTATTTGAACTTCCACCATATAAATACCATACTTTATTTCCATATAATATTGGTAAAACAGCTGCTATTGGTTCCCCTTCATACTCTGCTATAATTAATCTTACATGTTTTGGTCCCATAGAATCATATATTTTTTGGAAATATTCTATCGGTCTTATAAAGAAGTCGTCTCTACTTCCTGTTGTTTTCATTATATTATAAAATATCTCTAAATCTTTTCTTGTGCCTACTCTTGTGGTTACACCTTTCCTTGTTGCTAGTCTTATATTATATCTTGTTTTTGATTCAAATGATTTTAATAATTCTTCTTCTGTTTTGTTTTTTACATTTAATCTAAATACATATTTAGGTTGTATTACTTGATTTATATTTTTTATTTTCTTTTTTGTTTTATATCCCAATTCTTTTATAATGTTTTGAAATTCTTCATCACTTTGCAATATATCTGGATCTAATCTAAATATAAATGCTTTATACTTTTTTGCAATTTCTGTTGCTTTTTCAGTTAATTCTTTTAGTGTTTGCTTATCATGTACATCACAAACAAAGCCTCTTGGTGCATACATAATATATCTATTAATAATTGGAACTTTTCTTAATAAAATGCTCATTATTCCCTTTATTTTGTCATTGTTATCTTTTACTACTATAAATTCATTCTTCCATTCTGTTTTTACCTTTGCCCATTCTAGTGACTGCATAAAGTTAGTTTTTGGATGAGTTTGTAAAAAGTTTTTTATTTCTTCTTCATCTAATTTTGAATTCATATTTTCATCCTTTCAAATACATAGTACTATTTTAATAGGTTAATTCTAACACAAGTTCATTTTATTTTCAATATTTAACATCATATCATATAACTTATGTATTGGCAAACCTACTATTGTAAAATAATTTCCTTCTATTTTATCAATATATACTCCAAATTTACTTTGCACAGCATATCCACCAGCTTTATCATAAGGCTTGTCCCAATCTACCCAATTTTCTATTTCTTGTTTTGTCATATTTTTGAAATAGACTGTTGCTATATCATAGTCTAATTGTTCTTTATATTCTGAACCCTTTTGAGATAATACACATATACTTGTTATTACTTGATGTACACTATGATTTAACTCTGTAAGCATTGCAATTGCCTCTTCTCTATTATGTGGCTTTCCATAAATTTTGCCATCTTTTAAAACCATTGTATCTGAACCTATTACAATTCTATCTCCAGTTGTCTCGTCAAACACTGTTTTTGCTTTAATATATGCTAATCTTTTAGATTGTTCTTCTATACTTAATCCTTTTTCAAATGTTTCATCACAATTACTAACTTTTACCTCAAAATCCAGTCCCAGCATTTCTAATAATTCTTTTCTTCTTGATGAACCTGATGCCAATATAATCTTCACTTTTCATCATTCCCTTCAGTTTAGAATTATATCATAGAAATGTGAAAAATAGAATAAATTTATGTGTTTTTTTTACATTCCTGTTTTTGGTAATATTATTTCTTTACTGCTGTTTATTTGTTCTACTTCTAATTCTGTGTTTATTTTTTCTATTTCTGGAATTTCTTCATTTTGTAGATTATTTACTGTTACTTTTGTTTCTTCATTTAATTTTAATTCTATTTCTATGTATTTATCATATACTTCATAATTTTCTAATGTCTCCATTTCTTGTATATAATATTTACCTGGTAATAAATTTTCTATTGTAATTATTCCTTCTTTATTTGTTGTTAAATCTGTATATATTACTTGTTTATTTTCGTCTAATAATTGAAATTTTACACCTTGTAATGGCTCTTTTGTTTCTTGATTTTGTTTTAATATTATTATTTTTGTTTGATTTTTAAAATAATATTCTGTTTTATTACCACTTCCATTTTCATATATACTTCCTGTTACTGCAACATTTTGTAGGTTGCTATTACCTGAAAGTCCGTATAATACAGGTTGTGTAGCCACATTTCCATTAACTTCTATACTAAACTTACCATCTTGATTTATATTTTTTATTGGTATTAATATTTTAAATTTTTCATCATCTACAAATTCACTTTTTTCTTTGTTATTCATGTCTGTAATTTTCATGCCTTCTATCAATTCACCTGTTAAATTTACCTTATAGTCTTTTACCCCTGCAGATGCTGTTACTGAAAATTCTTTTGATACGTAATTTTTATCAATTTCATCTATCTTCCATAATGCATCACTTGCATTTATATTTAATGTTGCACTTGGCTTTGTTTCTTTTGAATTTCTTGCGTTATGTACTATTTGTTTTAAAGCGTTTAATGTTCTTTCTCCTGCTGCTCCACCTAAAGCGTGATAACTATTTGGATCCCTGCCATAAACTGCACAATATACAGCTTGCCTTGTTGCTAAATATGCCTCCTCTTTTGTCGCACAACCTAATTCTTCTGGTGTTTTATATGGATATCCATTTATTACTGTTCTCCATATTTCCATATTTGTTAATTGATTATCTATATTTACATCATATGAAAAATCTTCAGTTGCTCCATCTAATTCTAAATTTAAACAATATGCTGGATATTCTACACCATTTTGATTATGTACTATATATATACATGTTAAATCTACTCCATTCCTTTCTAATAAATTTCCATATCTATGTGTTGCATATAATGTTGTTGTGTTCCCTGTTGCATTACTTATACTTGGAGTAATTACGCATCCTAAAATCATTATCATTAGTATTGTTATTAATATAACCTTTTTTATTATTTTCATTTTATCATCATACCTTTCTTTAATTATAATTTTTCAATTGCTTGTACGCAAAGTCTATGCTCTGGTTTATTACTTACACATGTTATTAGTGTAATTCTATTATCATCAGTTTCTTGCAAATATGACCAATCTGTTTGTTCTATAATTATAGAAAGATTAACTACATATACTCTTTGTCCATAAGGAGTTTTATATATAATTTCATCTCCTATTTTTAAATCTTTAACTTTTTCAAAATAATTTATTGGAAATCCTCTATTATGTGCTGCCAATCCAACATTTCCTTCCCAGAATACTGTGTTTTCAAAATGTCCTACGTATTTTTTCATTACTTCTTGTGTTGTACCCTGTGAAATTGGTGCACTTAAACCTATTATTGGTATTTCTATTTGCCATGTTTGTTCTTTTAAATTAATAGTGTTAGCTAATTGCTCTTCTATTATTTCATCTTCATCTAGTATATTTATTGTGTTTTCTATTGGTATTTCTTTATAATTATCTTCTTCAGTTGCAATGTTATTTTGTAAGCTTTCATATGCTAAATTTACACCAGTAAATACAAATATAGCTAAAATTATAGCAATAAGGCTTACAGTTAATCTAGTATAATTTGCTATCCTACACCACCTCTTTTTAATTTTAATATTTTTTTGTTTTGTTTGGATTTTCGGAATAAAAGAACTCTATTCCTTTTTAGAATTATTTTGAAATTGCTTTCGCAATTAAAGATGTGAATATTATAATACAGTTTTTATAATTTGTAAAGAATTTTTCATCGCCCAATTTCGACAAAACTCGACAAATCATATAAATAAAAACATGCATATAAATTTTTATTATGCATGTATATTTAGTTATTTTATTATTTCTTCTTCATGTTGTAATTCTGTATTTTCTTTATGTGATGCATATTCTTGTGAAATTTCATTTGTTTTCTTTTCATAATCTGGATTATATAATTCTGCTCTTAAATTTCTTCTGTATTCTGTTGGTCCTGCATTTAATGCTTTTGTTTGTTTTCTGTTTCTATTTTGTAAAAATTCTTGTATTGAGAAATATGCCTTGTCAAATGTACCCATTTTTAACTCTACCTTACCTTTAGATCTTCTAAATGTATTTTGTGTATCTCGTGCTTGTCTATACATTGCTAATTTCTGTGGCATTGGTAAATCACTATGTTTCAATTCTCGTAAATCATATGTTATTATTGGAATACTATCCGGTATTTCTTCTCTTTTTTTTGAATTATTTACTTGCCTACATGTTTCTAAATATGTCATTAATTGTTCTCTATTATCTGCTAGAGCTCGTACTATTTTTGTATCAAATGGATAGTTAGTTATATTGCTTAGATTATATCTTTCAAAAATTTCTCTTACTTCTTGTTCTGATTGTTCTAAACTTACTTGTGTTACACTATTTACCCCATTTGTTACAGAGACTATATCTATGCTATCTGTATTAATTACTATTCTCTCTACTGTTTTATCCATGTTTCCTCCATCTCATTCTTTTGTAAGCATTATCGTTCTACTTATTAGTTTAGCATATAATAATTATTTTTTCAATGATTTTTGTTATTTTTTTGTTAAAATTGGTTACAATTCAGACTTAAAAAATTGATACCACTTTGTAGCCAAAAGCAGGAATTATATGTTCTTTTCGAAAGAAAATAATCAAACAGCCTGCTGCTCAACTCGTGACCCCGTAGTTTGACATTTTTTTGAATATATTAAGTAACTTAAAGCTTAGAACCATAAGCTTTTAATTTTGTCAACTTTT
>CALXPS010000012.1 GCA_944390405.1 uncultured Clostridia bacterium
TCCAATCTTGAACTTTAATATTATATAACAAAACTGTCTAAAATACAATATTTTAGACAGTTTTTCAGTAAATTTTAGATTACCATTCATTCTAAAATAGAAAAATCTACCAATAATTGTAGGGGCGAGCATTGCTCGCCCCTACAAAAAATTTTAATATGTCTATATATTTATTAAGTTTTTTATTGATTTCTTACTATATTTTCTACACTCTAAAACCCTACAGACAAAAACTCCGTCCCCATGTCTACAATTAAAGCTTTAATCATTGTCTTTCTCCGCATTATAATACGACATATAATTATCAATAGTAATATTATCAGTTATTGTATAGTCATTGTATATTTGCAAAATATTAGAAGAATCCACATCTTCATCATTGACAACATCTAACATAAGATTGAATTTTTCTTCTCTATAATACAAATTATTTACAGTTTCTACCTGTCTAATTGTAAAAAAGTTTTCTTTTGAAATCCAAGTCTCTCTATACCCATCTTCGCTACTTTGAGCTCTAATAACATAGCACTCCTCTTCATTAAAATAGTCTGTCCTTATAGATAAACTTAATTTTAAATATATACTCGAAAATCCATTTATAGAGCCATACATATAAGTATCAGAAAAAATTCTAAAAGGATCACCTTTTTTTAGTTCAATATAGCTATTCGTTATCTTTTCTATGCTTTTTAAGTTATGGAAAATTATTGTTGAAGAATAACCATTATCTTCGAAATATCTTGTAGTAGAATATTCATTTTTGAATTTTGCATTATCAGTAATATTACTTGTCAATTTATATCTGCCATCTTTATAATAATAAGTTAGTTGTTCCTGAGATATCTCTGATGTTTGATAATTAATATTGATACTATCACGCACAAGTTTATAATTGTTTGCTTGACTTAATGACTGAAGATTTTGATAAGCTTCATGGATAATACTATTAGCTTTATAATATTTTATGAATAATACTAAAAATATGCTTAAAATAATAAATAGCATTGAAAATATAATAGTATGTAAGAAAGTAATATTTCTATTTATTTTTTTTAAATGATTTAATTCAATTTCATTTTCAATGCCCATTTTTATTTCCTCTTTTAATTTTTGTTCATTTTCAAAATCCTTCATTTTTTAACTCCTCCTTTAATTTTTGTTTTCCTCTATAAAAAGTTACTCTAGCCCATTGCTCTGTCTTATCTAAAATTTTTCCAATATCTTTAAAGCTTAATTCTGATTTTAGCCTTAAATATATAACCTCTCTAGTATTTTCATCTAGTCTATGTATCAATTGATATAACAAGAATAATCTTTCTTTTTCAAATGTTTCTAACTCCAATGAAGGCTGCTGTAATAGTTCCTCTTCTTTTAAAGAGTTTGCGTCATATGAAAGAAAATGCTTGTTTTTTGTGGATTTCAAATAATCTTTCCATTTGTTTTGCGCAATTTTTAATAGCCATGTTTTCACAGAACATTCACCTTTAAACTTTTTAATATTTTTAACAGCACAATAAAAAGTTTCTTGCATAAGTTCTTGAGAAATTTCCACATTTTTAGTTAATGAAAATAAATAGTTATATACTAATTTTGAGTACTTTTCATAGATTTCGTGCATTTTTTCTCCTTTCATAAATATAGACGATATAATAATACTATTGTTACAAAAAAATTTAAAAAAAATATTATCTTTTGCAGAGTATTGACAAACCCTAGATTTTTTTCTAGGGTTTGTCAATACTTTGGAGAGAGTTTCACTCTCTGTTTTTTAATAATTTTAGAGGACGAGCAATGCTCGCCCCTACGTGTATAAGATTTATTCTAATTTATAGTTTTTGTTATATTACGTATTTCTTAATTAGTGATATTCCACCTGTTATTATTAATAATACTGTTAATATTAACCACATATATGATGTTACAAATCCACCTGTGTGTAGTTCTAGTATTACTAATGCTTTGTCATCGTCGTCTTCTTGTTGTTCGTCATATCCATCTGGCTCTACATTGTCTGGTGTTGAGTCTACATCTTCTGATCCTTTATCGTTGTAGTCTTCACTTATTTCTGCTATGTTTGTCTTTAATCCTAGATTATCTGGATCTTTTTTCCATGTGAATACTACTTCTAATGTTGCACTTTCTCCTGGCTGTAACAGTGTTCCTTCTAGTGCTCTTGTTGTTATTTTGTTGTCATCTACTTTTGTCCATATTGGGTTGTCTTCTGGGATGAATTCTAACCCTTCTGGGATGTAATCTGTTATTTCTGTTGCATATCCTGGTATTTCTCCTTGGTTCATTATTATTATGTTGTACACAAATTTTACTGTTGTTCTGTTTAATTTATTTTTGTCTATTACTACTTTTGCTATTGGTTCTGGGTCATCATATGGTGTAAATCCTGTGTCTGTTACTGTTGTATTTCCATCTACTGTTACTATTGTTTGTGTTACCCATTTTAATAATGCTAGGTCGAATTCTTTTACATAGATTTTTTCTATGTCTTGATCATCTTCTCCTTCATTCCATTCATCTGGTATTGAGTCTTCATCATCTATGTCTATTTCATTTCCTTCTTCATCTACTGCCTTGTCTTCTGTTATTTGTGCTTTGTTTATTATTATTCTATCTTCTTGAGTTATGTCTTTTTCTACTACTTTAAATGCTACTTTTACTTCTGCATAGTCTGGGTTTAATGGTTCTACAACACTTATTTCTTTTGTTGGGTCATATGGATTTAATAAATCATTTTCTAGGTATCTTGTTCTTATTTCTACTGCTTCTGATACGTTTGTTGTTTCTTCTCCATTTGCATCATACATTTTCCATCCATATTCTTTATTTGTTTCATGGTCTGGTAAGAATTCTAATCCATCTGGTATGTCATCTGATACTTCCATTGCATACCCTAGTACTGTTCCCTCATTGTATACTCTTATTGTGTATGTTACCACATCACTATTTGCTACATATATTGGTGTTTTGTCATGTACATATTCTATTGTTCCATCTTCTTTTACGGTTGGTTCTGGTATCCTTGTTGTTATTTCTTCGTCATTTACTCCTGTTATGAATTTCCTTAGGGCTAAGTCAAAATATCTTAGTTCTAATGGTTCATAGTCATCATCGTCTTCTTGATATGTACTATTGTCTGTTGGTGGATTATAGTTGTCTGTGTCTACATTGCCTGGTGTTGAGTCTCTATCTCCTGTACTTATTTCATCTCCATTTTCATCTA
This sequence comes from uncultured Clostridia bacterium, assembly GCA_944390405.1. Classification (GTDB taxonomy): domain Bacteria; phylum Bacillota; class Clostridia; order TANB77; family CAG-508; genus UMGS1781. Next base: position 3,236 of record CALXPS010000012.1, read on the forward strand.
CTGCTTTATCTTCCTGAATTTCTGCTATGTTTCTTAATGTGCCTTGGAATGTGTTTTCTGCAAGTACTATACATGTTACTTCTACTTCTCTATAGTATAATCCATCTGTTCCATTTACTGATTGTTGCCAGTTGTCTGTTGCATCTATATCTCCTGATGTTAATTCTGGATTGTATGCTTTTATTATTTCATCTTCTAGTGCTGTTGAATATATTTTTGCTTTTCCTGCTAATATTTTTACTTCGCTTAATGATGTTTTTCCATTAAAGTCTGATACTTGTAAGTTTTTAATTGCACTTTCTGTTTGATATAGTCCTTCTGTTCCTACTAGGTCTATTGTTGTTGTTGTCTCATCTGCTACTGGTACCCAGAAATTGTCTGTATTTGCCTTATAATCTAGTAAGTATCCTAAGCCTTCTGGTATATAGTCTGCTATTTCTGTTGCATATCCATCTAAATCGCCTTCATTATATACTCTTATTTTATATGTTACTATATCTCCTTGTTTTACTACTACTGGCTCTTTTGAATGTTTATATGTTGCTGTTTCTATTTTTTCACCTGTTGTTTCATCTATGGTGTTTAGTTTACTTGTATCTACTTCTGGTACTCTACTTTCTACTTCTTCTCCATTTACTTTTGTTATGAATTTTCTTAGGGCTAAGTCAAATGGTACTCCTTTTATTATTACTTTATCGAAGTCATCATCATCTTCTTGTCCTTCATAGAAGTATCCTGTATCTCCTAAATATGGTTTATTGTTTGGATTACCTTTATAGTTTTCCCAATCTGTAGTATTTGTTGGTAAATTTAAGTTGCTTGGGTCTGAACTTGAGTCTCTATCATTTATGCTCTCATCTTCTACATTTGCTGGTTTGTATTTCATTGTTGCTATATTTGTTAATATTTTGTCTGCTGTCCCTTTTGTTGCTGTTACTTTGCAAACTATTTCTAATGAATCTGTATCTAATGTTGTTCCATCATATGGGTCTAATCTAAATAAATATGTTCCTGTTATTGGTAAAATTCTTATTGTTCTTGTTGTCGCATCATATGTATATGCATATTTCTTTCCTGCTAATTCTGTTTCTGTATAACTTGTTTTGTATTCTATAAGTTCTGGATTATCATTTGGGTCAAATTCTAATCCTTCTGGTAAATAGTCTATTATTTCTGTTACTATTCCCTCTATATCACCTTCATTATATACTGATATTGTATATGTTACTTTATCTCCTGTTTTTACTTCTACTGGATCTTTTCTATGTTTATAATCTGCTGTTGTATCTGTTTCTAGTTTACTTGTGTCTATATCTGGTATTTTACTTGGTGATACTGCATCTGGATTTCCATTTATTTCTGTTATATATTTTCTTAATGCTAAGTCAAATACTTTAACTTTTTTGTTTTCTACTTTTAAAGTTATTGTATTGTCTATCAATTCATATGTTACTCCAGGGACAGTTGGTATCTCTGCTCCTGTGCTATCTAAGAATTTTATTTCATCTACTATATATCCTGTTCCTGCTGTGTTTAGTTTTGTTGTTATTTTTACTTTGATTGGTCCTACTATTCCTGTATATCCTCCTGGTACTGTTATTTCTTCTATTTCAAATATAAATTCTTGTCCTTCTGTTGTTATTGCAATATCTTCTGTTGTAAATGTTCCATCTCCATTATTTGTTACTGTTATTACTTTCCTATCTTCTGTTATTATTGTAAATGCTGCACCTGGTAATAAGTTTCCATCTTCATCTACTTTGTTTATATTTAAATTGAATTTTCCTTCTAATATTTCTTCTTTATCTACTTTTATTACTGGTTGATCTTCTGCTTCTGCTAGCCATAACGTTGCTGTTGTTTTATACATTTTATCATATGTACAATTTGCTTCTATATTTACATCTGTTAAATCAAATTCTGCTGACCATAAGCTTGATATTTTTAAATAGAAATCTCCTTGTCCTATTGCTTCTTCTACTGATTTTATATCTGTTGTCATATCTGCTGGATTTTTTACTACATATATTATTGGTGTGTCATCTTGTTTTTCTGGTATTATTTTCCCATTTTTATCTTTTACTAATATTTCTAAATCATAACCTACATTTCCTGCTGTTTCTGTAATGTTAAATGGTCCTATTACTTGATATCCACTATTAGTTGTTACTGTTTTTGAACTACTATTTACTTGTATTTCTGGTTTTACTGGTGCTACATCTCTTGAGTTTCCTGTTCCATAATCTGCTACATGTAATTTTGCATTATCTATAAAGTATCTATATAGTGTGTCCATTTGTCTCGCTTTTGTTTCAGTTAATGATTCTCCATCTATTTTTGTTGTGTTACTTAATACATATGTATCTACTAATGAAAGTGAATTTTGTCCTCCATTATCATCATAGTTTGCAAAATACCATAATGCCATTTGTTGTATGAATTCTATATCATCATCTGTTAATTCTGAATTTACTATTTCCGCTTTTTCTAATAGTCTTGCTTTCATTTGTGCACTGTCTGGATGTTCTGGTAAATACATATTATCAATTATCCATAACATTGCATTATACTCTGTGTTTGTTATGTTATAGCCTATTGTGTTTCTATAGTAATTCATTACAGCTGTTGCATCTGTTTTTAAGTTATAGCTTTCTGTGTATGTTACATCTGCTACTTCGCTTAAATCTCCTGCATATTCTGTATTGCCAAATCCTATTCCACTTCTTAAGCAGTATAATGCATCCTCATATGTATAACCTGTTCCATTTTTTTTCATTATTTTGAAAATGGTATGTATGTTTCCATTTGGCGTTGTTACTGTGTATTTCTTTGAAGTATATGGTCTAATATCAGTTATATTTAAGTCCATTGTGTTTGCTGCATAAATTTTACTTCCTAGTATTGCTGTTACTATAAATACAAATATTAAAATTAATAATACCTTTACTTTTTTCATAATCTTCTCCTTATTTGGTTAATATTATATATTTTTTTATTAAATAGTCAAGACATATTTTTTCTTGTCTTATTTTTCATTGAATACTTACTTAGGGATAGTTTACATTGATTTTTTAATACGAAATATGACATTTTTTTTACATTTTTGTTTTTTTTGTATTTTTTTCCATCTACCCCTTGTTTCCGTAATATCTTTCAGTTTTTACCATTTCTTTCATATTTTTTTATATCCTCTAACTATTTTATTATACTACAAATAATGCTTTTTTTCAACTGATTATGTAAAAAAAGTGTCAAGGCCTATTAGCCAATCTAACGCTGGTCATTTTATATGTTACTTTTTTTGTTGTATAGGGAAAATCTTATATAAGTGCATGATAATAGTCAATTTTTCTTACACAATAAAAAACTTATTTTTTCGGTTTTTCTATTGACTTTTTCTCTTAATTTTGTTATTATAATATTGCTTTGTTTTTAAAGCTTATGCGGAAGTAGCTCAGTTGATAGAGCGATGCCTTGCCAAGGCATAGGTCGCGGGTTTGAGCCCCGTCTTCCGCTCCAGATTTTGCAAAGCAAATTATATATAATTTTAAGTACTATTTTGTTAAGCTTTGCATATATTATTATGTATGGCGACATAGCCAAGTGGTAAGGCACGAGTCTGCAAAACTCTGATTCCCCGGTTCAAATCCGGGTGTCGCCTCCAATAATTGCAAAATTTGCATATTTTTTTTATTCTAGGACATGCACCATTAGCTTAGTTGGTAGAGCAGGGCACTCTTAATGCCAAGGTCCACAGTTCGAATCTGTGATGGTGCACCAATGTGCAACTTGCAGTTGCAGTGAATAATGAATAATGAATAGTGAATAGTGAATAATTTTGAAAATCACTATTATTCAAAATCTTCTAACATTTTATTTACTTCCTTTTTTCCACATACTTTTATTCCTTCTTTCAAGTTTTCAATATCTATTTCAGATAAGTATCTTGTTTGTATACCTGTTTCTTTTTCTATATTTTTTTCATTATCATATTTATCTAGTGCGTAAACTACTATTTCTCCATCTAATTCTTTTAGTAAGTAATGTTGGTTACAGAAATCGTGAATCTCTTTATACACAACTACTTCATTAGGAGTAAATTTTTGTATTTCCCAACCCATATATTCAGTTTGAAATTCTGATTCTTCTTTATTTATTAAATTTTCTTTCATTGTTTGTTCTTCTTGTATTAAATGTCCGCAATCAATATAATATTTTTTTTCAATTAATTTTGTATTTGGAGATGTTTTGTTTTCTGCCATGCTTGTCTCTTTTATAATGTTTTCTGCCTCATTTATTATATTTTCACTTTGAATTTTTCCATATTCTGCTTCAAAAGCAATCTGTTCATTAATCTGATTTAGTTTATATAAGTATAATCCTAGTAAAAAACTTACTATAGCCGTTGCTATTGCTATAAGAATAATATATTTTCTCATTTTTCTCACCATTTTTATATTAACCATATTTTACAAAATTATACATGTGTGTCTATTTTTACTTCTCCTTTTTTATCTATTACTAATGTAATTTCTCCGTGCAAATCTGTCCTATATATTGTACTTCCGTAGCTTTCTAGCGTTTCTATAGTTTTTATACTTGGATGTCCAAATTTATTCTTTTGACCTGCTCCTATTAGAGATATTTGTGGTTTTACCATTTGTATAAATTCTTTTGTGCTTGATGTTGATGAGCCATGATGTGGCACTTTAAGTACTGATGCTTTCAAATTTTCTTGATATTTTTCTACAATTTTTACTTCCGCTTTTTCTTCTATATCACCTGTAAATAATATGCTGAAATTTTTATGATACATTTTTGCTACTATTGAGTTATTGTTTAATGCATTTTCTGCTATAATATTATCATTTTGTGGCCATAATATCTCAAAATAGGTATCTTTATCTATTCTTACAATATCTCCTGCTTTAACTAGTATTACATTTATTTTGTTTTCTTGTGCTTTTTTTATTATGTTTTCAAATTCATTGGATTTTTCGGCTTGCTTACTGATTATTATGTTTTTTACTTTTAGATTTTCTATTATTTCTATTGTTTTTGCTGTATGGTCAGAATCAAAATGTGATAGCATAATGTAGTCTATTTTCTTTACTCTTCTATCTAACAAGTATTCTACTATTGTATTATCTTGTTCCCCTGTATCTATTAGAATATTTTTTCCACTGCGTGTTTGTATTAATGTGCAATCTCCGTTGTCCTACATCTACAAAATGTATTTTGAATTTTTTGGGTATGATGTCTATAGATGTGATACATATTATAAGAATTAAAAATATTATACTTACTTTTTTTACTAGCTTTTTTCTCCAAATAGCATATATAAATATGTAGTAATAGATTACTGTTATAAGATGTGGTGTTATTGTGGTAATACTTGAATATGGAATTTTTGCTGTCAACTCTGCTGTCCATATAAGTAATTGTACAAGACTATGTGTAAGAATTGCTATAATTTTAGCAATATCTAAAGATATAACACCTATCAATACGTTTGCATATCCTAATAAAATTATCCCTCCTGTTAATGGTGTAGCTATTATATTGGAAATTATAAATACTGTAGATATGTTGTTAAAGTTTATAACTGTTACAGGTAATACCATTATTTGTGCTGATATAGTTATTGCAAGCATTTTAGCTATTTTTTTCTTCATGTATTTTTCTAAAAAGTTAGCTATTGGTTTATTTAGATACACTATTCCTATTGTTCCTAAATAAGATAGCTGCAATCCTATATCTTTAATTGCAAATGGATTATCTATTAATATTATTAATAATGATACTGAGATTGATGTTAAGATGTCTGGTTTTCTATATACTATTTTCGCAAATAGTACAATTATCCCCATTATGCATGCTCTTATAACTGAAGAACTAAAATTTGTTATGAATATAAAAAATATTAATGAAAGAATTGTTATTATGTACATTCCTTTTTTAGATGTTCTGCTCTTTGTAAGAATAAAAGTTATTCCAATTATTATATACGATATGTGACTTCCCGATATTGCTAATATATGTGATAAACTGCTTTTGCTAAAATTTTCTGTAATGTCTTCTGATATATATTGTCTTTCCCCTATAAGTATTCCTATCAGCAGACTTGAAGTTTGTTGGGGTAATATTTTTTTTGCTATTTCTATAACTTTATTTCGTGTATTATTGCTAATTCTCAAAATAAAATTTACATTATTTTCTTTTATTACGCTAATTTTTTCTGCCTTAAAACTACCATAAATTTTTTTTGTCTTTAGATATTCTTTGTAATTAAAGCCTTTATAGTTTCTATCTTCTGTTGGTTCTATATATTTGCCTTCTAAAATTATTTCCATCCCATATTTTAATTTTTCCGGATTATTCTTCTTTACATACATTATAAATCTTTTCTGATTGATTTTTATTTCATAACTATAGTAATATTCTGTTTCTTTTGCTTCTCCTACTACTGTTGCTATTGTTCTTATATTTTCTGGAATTTTGTTATAGAATTTTTCATATTTGTTGTTTACTGAAATTGTATATAGAATTGAAATTATTGTTGATATAAAAAACATTAGAATTATTTTTCTTCGTTTATATAGGAAACAAATTAATTTTTTCTTATCTTTCTGAATAAGGAATAACAATAGTCCTAGTAAAGTAACTGTAAGGGCCATACCTATTTTTAAGTATAGCCCATATATTATTCCAATTATTGCTCCAATTAATATGGTTACAGCTGGTCTTTTAATTAATATCACCTTCTATTTAGTTATTTCTTGTTGTTACAAGCTCTTTTGACATATATCCTTCATATACTACTTCATCTGGACTTGTATATCTTATTTTATACCATTCTGCTGTTTCTGCTAGAACTTCAAATGAGGTATCTCTTGTTAGTGTTGTAACTATTTCTGAACTTGTTGATGCTTCTTTTCTTACATTTGCATAATCTACTGCTACAAAACCTTTAATGTCTGTTAATGGTGTTTCTGATGAAGATGTATTGTCTGCTGGTTCATTTGGTGTTTCTGGTTCCTCTGGCTCTTGTGTTGGTTCTTCTACAGGTTCTTCTGTTTCAGGTGTTTCTGGCTGTTCTATTGGTTGCTCTTGTGTTGGTTCTTGTACTGGATTTTGTATTCCATATGTTCTAACCCAGCCTTTAATTTCTCCTGCTGAAATATATGACCAATTTGTTATTTGTTTTTCAATAGTCACTTCTACATTTGCTTGTATTTCGTTTATAACTGTAGATGTTATAACTGGTATAGCATATACTTTTACTTGGCTTTTCGTTTGTACGTTTTGAACACCTTCTATAGGTGTTTCTGTAGTCGTTGATGTTTCTGGTTCTTGTACAGGCTCTTCTGTCGGTTCTTCTGTTGCTGGTGTTTCTGGTTCTTCTGTTTCATTTGCGTTAACATATTCTTTAAAAAGATATCCTTCTTGATTATTATATGTAACTTTATACCATTCTCCATTTTCTTCTAATATATTTACTTCTGTTTTATCTGGTACTGTTGCTAATGGTGTAGCACTTGTACTTGCTTCCTGTCTTAAAACTAAACCACTTGGTGCATTTACAATCCCTGTTGCTGCAAATACAGTTGTTCCTAATATACTTAGAGTTCCTAATGTTGTTACACAAAATTTTTTCCAACTTTTCATTAACATTCACTCCTCACTCAATTTAGTGAAAAAATCTCCCCTTCTATGGGGAGATTATATATTTTTTTACATAAATTGTCAAGTATCTACAGGTATATTTTTGTTTTCGTTTCTTTCAAGATAATCATCTATCATCATCCTTATTACACCTACTACAGGTACTCCTAGGAACATTCCAAGTACTCCAAAGTATGCTCCTCCTACTGTTACTGCAAATATTATTAGTATCCTACTTATATCTAATGCATCTCCTACTATTTTTGGATTTATTACATTTGCATCTATTTGTTGTAATATGACTAATACTATTACTACCCATATTGCTTGAGAAATTCCACCTGTAAATATTGTTATAATTGCTGTTAATATTACTGCTATAATTGCTCCAAAGTATGGTATTAAATTAAATAGTCCTATCATAAAGCCTAATAGTATTGCATATTCAACACCCATTATTGATAATGCTATTGACATTATAATTCCTACTATTATAGCATCTATTACTTGGCTAGAAATATATTTGAAAAATATTTCGTTTCCTTTAACAAAATATCTATTTATTGTGTTACATCTCTTCTCACTAAATAAACTACTATTTAATCTTTTTACATATTTTAGTATTTCTGTTCTTTCAAGTAGAATATATATAGATACAACTATTGTTACAAATGTATTAAATATTCCATTTGCCACTCCTACTGCTTTTTCTATATACATTGTAATATTGTCTGCATTAAATAATTTTGTAATGTCTATTGATTTTAATTTTGTTATTGCATTTTGTACTATTTCTGTATTTATAATACTGTCTTCCGGTAAATTTTTAACATATTCTATGGTTCTTTCATAATATCCTGGTAAGTTTCCTGCTAAGTCTACGATACTCTTTGATAGAGTTGGCAATATTATATTTATTAATATTGCAATAATTAATATTGCTAATATGTATGTTGTTGCAACAGACAAGCCTCTTGCTCTCTTTTGTAATCTTTTATTTTTTTTGTAGATTTTTTCTATTTTTCTACAAGGTATATATAAAAGATATGCTAGCAGTATAGCCATCATAAATGGACTTAACACCTTTAATAATTGTCCTAGCCATGCACCTATTCCAGTAAAATTATCTAACACTTTGTAGACTACAACTATTGCAACTACTAATGTAAACCAATAAAACCACTTGGTTTCTCCTTTAAAATTTTTCATTCTAGTCCTCCTATCTCCAATCCCACTGGGCAATGATCACTTCCCATAATCTCATTAAAAATATATGTTTCTTTTATTTTACTACTTATTCTGTCTGATGTCAAAAAATAGTCTATTCTCCAACCTATATTTTTTTCTCTTGCATTTCCCATATATGACCACCAAGTATATGCATTTTCTTTATCTGGATACAATTTTCTGTATGAGTCTGTAAATCCAGATGCTAATAAATTGCTAATTTTATTTCTTTCTTCATCTGTGAAGCCTGCATTTTTTCTATTGGTTTTAGGGTTTTTTAAATCGATTTCCTTATGTGCAACATTTAAGTCTCCACAAATAATAATAGGCTTGTTTTTATCTATTTTTTTAAGATATTCTTTAAAAGCATCTTCCCAAATCATTCTATATTCTAATCTAGCTAGCTCTCTTCCTGAATTTGGTGTATAGCAATTAACTAAATAGAAGTTTTTAAATTCTAATGTTATTACTCTACCCTCTTGGTCATGTTCTTCAATACCTATTCCATATGTTACTTTTTCCGGTTTAATTTTTGTAAATACTGCTGTTCCAGAATATCCCTTCCTAACAGCATAATTAAAATATTGTTCATATTTTTCTAGTTCTAATGTAATTTGTCCTTCTTGCATTTTTGTTTCTTGTATACAAAATATATCTGCATTTATCTCATTAAAGAAGTCTAGAAAACCTTTTTTATATACGGCTCTTAATCCGTTTACATTCCATGAGATTAATTTCATTTTTTTACCCCTTCTAAGTAGTAAATAGTCTATTTCCCTTGACTAATTACTACATCATCTTTATATATTTTTAATTTTACTAATAGTTTATATATTTTTGTTCCAAATGGTATCATATATATTTCTTCTTTGGTTAATGTTTTTGTTATAGCTATCATTATACCATATGTTATAGCTCCTACTATTATTGCTATTATCGTTGCAGCTGAATTGCCTATCATCCCTGTTAGGAAATAATGTGTTCCATATGCTACAGCTCCCATAAAAATTGCTGAGAAAACTGGTTTCATTATATTTTTCTTAAATGTTATATTCAAATTTATATATCTTTTTAAGTATTGACTACATATTATAAAGTTGATTGCTTGGCATGTAATAGAACTTATTGGTGACCCATATATGTTTATACTAGGATTGCTTACAAGTATTATATTTAATACTGCTTTTACTGTCGCTCCTATTGCCAAAGCTATTACTGGTACATGAACTTTTCCAAGTCCGTATAGTCCTCCATTTATAACATAACTTAATGCAACAAATGTCATAGATATTGCAGTTAAAGCTAATAAGCCTGCACCTTCATATGAAGTTGGATAAATTGTTCTTAATATTGGATCTGCTAATACTATAAGTCCCACTGCACATGGTGCTATTATTATTATTGTTGAGAAAAATGAAAATGATAATCTCTTTGAGGCTGTTTTCGTATCTTTTTTTGCAATTGAACCTGCTATTGCTGGCACTAAAGCAGTACAAAATGCTGCATTTATTGCAAGTGGTAAACGTATAATAGTTTCAACTTTAGAAATCATTCCTGAAAGTTCCATGGCTTTTAATTCTAAAGCTTCTTTTCCACCTTCTAATATTCCTGTAAATGCTTTTTGAATACAATTACTTACTGTAATGGTATCTATTGTAGCATTTAATTCTGCTACTAATGAGCCTATGGTCATTGGTATTGATACTGCGAATATTATTTTTAGAATTTGTTTTGTTGTTTTATGTTCCATTTTTACTGTTTGATTTTCACAATCTTCTAATATGCCCTTACGCTCTTTTTTATAGAACATAACTATATAGATAAAAGCGATAATTATTGCAATTGTACTTGATAAATTTCCTGCTGCCGCCATAATTGCTGTATCTTTTCCAATAGTTGCATATACAAATGATATTGTTAATACACAATTTAATAATTGTTCTAATGTTTGTGTAACACTTGTTGGCTTCATTGTTCCAAGTCCTGCAAAATATCCTCTTAGAACTGCACCTGCTGCTACAAACATTATTGCTGGTGCAAGTACCATTAATGTGTATTTTACTCCTTCTACATTGATTACATATTTTGCTATTGCTTCTGCTCCAAAGAATAGAACTAATGACATTACAATTCCTATTGCTGTAAATGTTCTTAGTGCTATTTTAAATATTTTATGTGCACCTCTATGGTCTCCTATTGCCACTCTTTCTGATACTAGCTTTGATATTACAGTAGGTATACCTACTGATGATAAGGTCAGCAATAATGAATATATCTGATAGCCTGTTGAATAATATCCATTTCCTAAATCTCCAAATCCTTCTATATTTATTATTACTAATCTATATAAAAAGCCTAGTACTTTTATAGCAACTTGTGCTACCATAAGCATTAGCACATTTTTCATAAATGATACTTGTCTTTTTTTCTTTTTTGTTTCTTCCATCTATTCCCTCTATTTTTTCTTTTATTTATATCATAGATTATTGAAATTTACAATAAAAAAAAATAAAAGTTAAGAACTTTTTCAAAACTTCTATTTTTTATTGGAGCCGCTAGTCTGTCTATTAATCAGGTGGCAAATTTCTATTTCTGATTTTTTAAATCTATACCGTCTCTAAGCCCTAGCAAGTATATTTTTTTAAATAAATCTTCGATATTTTCAGAGGAAAACATACCAATATTTTCCTCTATTCTGTTTGTTACAAATTCTTTTACTACATCTTTTTCCATATAAAATACTCCTTCTCTTTTTATTTTTAGAAGCCTCTATATGGATTATAAAATAATTATAACAAAATATTATATTATATATATGAAAATGTATTTTTTATATATGAAATGCATTTTTAATACAAAAGTGGCTTTTAGTCATTTTGATATTTTATCGCCTGTATCTATTGTATTTCAATGTGTCTGACGATAAATAGTTCTGTAATTTTTACCGCCAAATTTTCTGCAATAACTAACATCTCTATAAAAGAAATATTTTCCAGCTCTACTTTTTTATTTTCTATATTAGATAATCTTTGTCTGTCTATTCCTGTTAAATCCTCTAGTTCTCTTAAACTTATTCCTTTTCTTTCTCTTACTTGTTTAATTATTAATTCTACTTGCATGCAAACACCTCTTCTTTAGTATTTGCATTTATTATATATTTTATTATAACTTTTTGTTTTATTTTGCATTAAGTATTGTATTACTCGTACAAGTATGCTATAATAAAAACAAAAAAAGGAGAAAAATTATGGCGAGGAATTATGAAAAAGAAAGATTATGGGCTAAAAATAAATACAGTAGAATACTTGCAGATATAGATAAAGACTTAGCAAAAGAATTAAAAGATAAATTAAAAAGTGACGGAAAGTCTATTGCAGAGTGGATTACAGAGAATGCAAAAAAATATTTAAAAAAAGTTTAAAAAAAATATTGACAATACTCGTACGAGTATGGTATAATTAAAATACATTAAGAGATATAAGACTACATCGAAAGAGTAGCATTCTAAAAGGAGTTAATTATGGATATAAAAGAAATTTTAGAAGAATTAAAAGAAGAATTATTAAACAAGGAAATGTCTTTATTAGAAATGGATAACGAAGCTGAAAGAATAACAGGAAGTACAACAAGTTTATTTGATGCAGAAAGTGATTGTATAGAACAAACATCTTGTGCTTATTACATCGATACAGATAAAAACATAGTATTAGACTTTGAAATAGTAAAAAAAGAAGAAGATAACAAAGACACTATAGTAAAAATTACAAATATTTGGGAAGATTAAAAAATAGGAGGTATTAAAATGAAAAGATCAAAAAAATATTTAGGAAGAAAAGTAAGAATAATTCAAGATATGGACGGATATAACAATAATATTTTAGCAGAAATTAATACAATACAAGATTTCGAAGGCTTTGCAGATTATGCAAAAACATTTTATGGAGATGATGTTGAAGTAAAATTAATAAAAGATAATTTAACTCTTTACAAATGCGACACTAGAAAAACTGACAAATTAAACGAACAATGCAATATTAGAGATAGATGGGCAAAAGGTATTTTTGATTATAGAGATTATTTTACAAAAAAAGAAATTGAACACATGTTAAAAGATAATTATTTTGTTGCAGTACAAGGATTACAAGAGATAGACTTAGCAGATTTAGATAAATTAGAAGATTAATTAGAGGAAAAAATATGAATACAAGGTTTAAGTCAAAGGACTATTCAGGCATGAATATAAACGGCGTTGTTTTATTAGAGAAAACTGATAAAAAAAGTAGAGGTGCTTATCTGTGGAAATGTAAATGCAAATGTGGCAATATTTTCTATGCAGAAGGCTACAGAGTTGCAAACGGAGAAATATCAAGTTGTGGTTGTTCTCGAAAAGTATTTAGAAAAGATAACCTTCAAAAAGCTAGAGAAAAGCTGAAGGACAACTTTGTAGACGGAACATTTATACCTCTTATAAAAAACAATAAAATACGAAAAAATAATACATCTGGCTGTACAGGAGTATATAAGAAAGGCAATAGATGGATTGCAGAAATTATGATTGCTAGAAAAAGAATTAAATTACGGTAGTTATAAGCAAAAAGACGATGCAATAAAAGCACGCAAAGAAGCTGAAGAAAAATATTTTAAACCAATTTTAGAAAAATATATTGACAAAAATAAAAAAGTATAGTATAAATAGTATGTGAGTACTTGAAAGAGTATCACTCGAGGTCTAGAGTTGAACCAACAATCAACTCATTTGGTCTAACGTTAGTCCAAACCCGTGTTGACGGTAATCGTCGCAAAAGCTACTTGTAAAAGTAGCTTTTATTTTTTTACAAAAAAACTAGCTACATCTCTTTGTAGCTAGTCTCCCTTATTTTTTTCTACACAATTTCTTGTGTCGCCATGTATGTATTATAGCATATTTATATTATTTTTGCAATGTCCTAAAAACCGCAGAAAATCAACAAAAATTTGTCGCGTTATTTTCGTTTTTAAGGCGTTTTTATTTTTTAGACATATAGTTTGTTGTCTCAAAAATGGCTATATTTTTAATACTTGACCTGGTTTTATTAGGTTTGGGTCATTCCCTATTACATTTTTATTTTTTTCATATAGTTTTTGCCATGTTGTTCCATATTTGTTTGCAATTCCTGATAATGTGTCTCCCGATTTTACTGTATATGTTGTCTCTGTTGTTCCATTTATTTTTATAACTTGCCCTACATATATCAAATCTGGATTGGCTATATTATTTATTCTTGCTAATTCTTGATATGTAGTTCCATATTTCATTGCTATTTCACTTAGTGTATCTCCTGCCTGAACTGTATAAGTTATCGCCGTTTTATCGCCGTTTGTCGCCTGTTCTTCGTCTGTTCCGATGTCTATTGTTTTTCTACTTCTTAATATACAACTATATCCTTTTCTAATCTCTGACACTGTTACTTTTTTATTATAGTTCCAGTTCTGTTCTAAGCATTTTAAATCTGCATTTACTATTACTATATGTCCGTATTTGCCTGTTGTATATACTAAAATATCGCCTGCTTTTAATGTGTTACTTACATCAAATTTATCCCAACCTTCAATTATATTATTTGCCCAGTCTTTCGCATTACCACGAGCTTTAAAAGGTATTCCACAAACTTGATATAAATATTGTTGTATCAAAGATACACATTCTCCTTTAAATCCATAGTCTGGCTCCGGATTTGCTACACTTCCTTGGGCTAATGCCCATTTTTCAAATTCTCTTAAATTCATAATTTATTCCTCCTTAATTTCCATAAAATACTTGTTTTCCATATTCTACAGCCACATTATGTTCTATCTTGCAACCTCTTGCTTTTTCCCAACCTGGCATAAATATTACTGCGTCTACTTTTCCTATGTATCTTATAGACTGTGATAACATATATATTGCTACATCTTCGTCTGCGGGTGCATTTTCGAACACTGTGTCTACTACTTCATGTCCTTCTTCTTCCAATCTTTTAACTAGCTCTGCTCTTTCTTCTCTTATTTGCTCATTTGTTTTGCCTTTCATAGGTTGACTTATCATAATTTTCATAATCTATTCCCCACTTTCTTTATTCTCTTTTTTCTTTGTAAAAAAATATGTAAATACTGCTGTGCACAAGTTAGTAAACAATAAAAATACTGTTTCAAATATTGTTTCTGATTTAAAAACTGCTATAAATAATAATACTACTAAACTTAAAGCAAATAGTATTGTTACAAAACTTTTAACATCTTCTAAAGCTTTCTTCATTTTTTTATCACTTCCTTTCATCATAGAAATTTTGATAATCCTAAAACTCCTGCTATTATCGCTAAAACAATTGAAATAGCCCAAGAAATTATTTTGCTTTTACTATCTCGCCAATTTTTGGCATCTCTTCCTATTGTTTCTTGTTCTAATTTACTAGATAGTTTTTCATATTTTTTCTCTAATTCATTATATTTTTCTTTTAAAAGCTCTGTTTCTTTGCTATTTGCTGTGTTGCTTCGCATAATTGCTTCTTTAAAGTTCACACTTGTTGTTTTTAAGTCTTCTGCTATGTTTTTTATTTGTTCAATTGTTACAGATAAGGACTTGTCTATATTTCCTAATAACTCTTCACTTTTATCAAGTCTCTCTTCCACTCCATTTATTCTTTTTGTATTAGATTTACAGCGTTCTTTAAACTCAATTAATTCTTGTAAATATTCATCCACTTCTACACCTCCCACAATTATTAATCTAAATAATATGATATACCATCTAAAGATACCCAAGAAGTAGTTCCTCGTGTTATTGTTACATATCCTGATTTTTCCACTCTTATTTCTGCTAATGTGCCAGAATTTGCTATTCCTGAAAAAATACGAGTAGTTGATGGTCTATACTCTGTTGCTAATCTAAAAGCATTAGCTCCAATAGTCCCTGATTTTATTAATCCTTTTAAATATACTAATTTTCCATTTTTTTTGTAACCTGCTGTTGAGAAGGACTCTCCATAATTTACCCAGCCATTTAAAAAATTACTAACTTCTTGCCATTCTGTTTCTTCATATATAACCCATTCGCTCCATATCCCATTATAATAATATCTGTATGCTATTCGATTTTTTCTATAAGCATATGCTGTTTGTGCACGATTACTTGTTATACTCTTAGAGCTATAAAACATAGTTTGAATATAATAAAATTCTTCGCCATCTCCGTTCAGGACCATTACTATGTCGCGTCAAAATTAATTCATGTAATGTCGTGTTCGGGTCTAAGTTTCCGCCGTCGTAAACAGCAACACAGTTATCTTCGTCTAGTACTAGTTTACCATTTACAGTTAGAATATCGCTAACATCTAAACTGCCCGTTATTTTTCCGCCTGTTTTGTCTAGCTTATTTCCTGCTGTATTGCTAGTTTTTTTCAACTTGTCTAGTAAAGTTATTCTTAAGCTTCCACTTTTAAAATAAACAAAATTTTCATCACTTAACGTTATTGCTGAAATATAGCTATCGTAAATATCTTCTTCTGTTTTAATCCTTATTGGTCTTCCGTATATGTAATTTTGTTATATCCATTAATTTGCTTGTTTTTGCTATTTTAAATTCTACTAAATGTTTATAGCTGTTACCGTTTTATTACATTTAAAGCTTCTTCTTCTGCCTTGTCTGCTGTATCTACACTTATTACTTCTATTTTCCCACTTGCTCTGTTCGGATCGTCTTTATTTGTTGTAGTTGTTCTGTCTGTTTTTAAATATAAATTGTATTCGCTTCCATCTTCTCTAATATAGACTTGCACTTTCGCTGTAACATCTTCTTCATATATTTTGTTATAGTCTGTTACTTCTGAAAGTGTAGTATCTATAAGTTCTGTAGGTTCTTCTTTATAGCTTATAGTAATTTTTAATTTTCCATCTTCAAATTTAAAGTCTGTGTAGATGTTTTTATATTGTCTACAGTTTGTTAAAAATGTATGAAAGTTATATAAGCCATTTTCTGCATTTGTTGCTACAGAAGTTTTTGTGCTTGTAAGCCATTCTATTTCTATATAGCTTATATTCAATGCTGTATCATCTGAATTTACAAAATTTTCTGACATAGTATTTGCTATAAATTCTTCTATAGAATTACTTGTCATTACATCTGTATTTTTTTCTATTACTTTTCTATCAAATATATTAGAAATATCAAGAGCAGTAATTGTAACAACATCACTGCCCTTTTCTGTTTGAACTTCATCTATAATAAATAAGAACTGTCGATATAGTCCATTTACTACTATAAAATTATCTTTTTTTAATCCTTCTGTTTTTATTAAAGTAAACGTAGATTTTGCATTCGTTTCTTCATCTAAATTAATTTGATAATCAGATACTTTCGCTATAGATAATATACTTAAATCTTGTTTTGATAATATATAGAGTTCCATTTAGACCTCCTAAGATATTTTCATTAGAACTAGTTTATAATTTGAAGTAAAACTTTTTCCTCCTCCACTGAGTAATGTATTTACCATAAATGTTACTTTTGTTGAAGTTAATCTAACCCCAGTTGAATATATACCAGATATAACACCAAACCCTAGCCAAGTGCCGTCCGTAACATAATTAAATCCGTATGAAACTGGCACACAATTTTGTTGTGAAAATCCTGTCGGATAATCTACTGAAACAATACCATTTCCGTTATTTATCGTTATAGTTCCTGTTATTACTGCAAACCTATCATTTGTTACATATTGACTAGCGTCTTTACCTCCTAATTTATTTGCATTTCCGAGCATTACCAGTAATATTACCAGTAATAGTACCAGTAACTTCCAAATCTCCATTTATTGTACCTCCTGTTTTTAATAAATAAGCACTTCCGTCTAAAACTTCTTGTAATGCTTGTTCAATATCGTCTAACACTGACTGTGCTTCATTTTGTATTACATCATAAATACTATCGAAATCTATAAATGTTCTTCTGTCTGTAAAGTCTGTAATACTTCCATTTTCAACTTTAAAACGTGCAAACTCATATTGATATATTGTTCCCGTTGCTGTTATGTCTTGCTGTGTCAGCTCTGGATAGTTGCTTGTATTAGATACAACTTTTATAACTGCTTGATTTAAAGCATCTGCTGTATTTGTTTTAGATAAATCTATTTCACAAATTAAACTATAATACCCGTTTGCTGTTATACTAGAAACTGTTTCTCCTGATATAATTTGTAAAAATCTACCTCTTACTACAAAATATCCTTCTCCAATTGTTGCTGAATTGCTAGTATTTGATAATGCACAACCTGTTGCTACTCCACTTCTCCCATTCAAAAATTTGTCTATAAAAAGAGCAAACGCTTCACTTGTAAACGTTTGCAGATTAAATACATGACCTTTTAACATATTTTCCTCCTTCTATACAGCTTTATACTGTACATATATTGTTAATTTTCCGCTTGTTATTTCATTATCTGCTTCTAACCTTATTTTGCTTGCACCTTTTCTTAGTTTATAAAAATTAATGAAATTTGGATTTAAAAAACTAAATAAATTTGTTGTTCCTGAACTTCCCGTTTTTATAATTTCTTGTTCTGTATCTTTAGTATTGTAAATGAATGTTTCTCCTTCTTCTATTGTTAATCCGTTTAAATCCAATTGCTTAACCTCAATTTCATCTTCTAAAATTGTGATTTTAGGATTTATTACTTCGCCGTGTAACTCTAACTTAAAAGGAGCTTCTGTATGCCCTTTATTGTCAAAAATTATGTTTCTATTATCATATGCTGCAAAAACTGCGTTCCACTGAAAGTCCCATCTTAACTCATTTGTTACTGAATCAATATTATAAACTACTTCTTTTGCTTCATACCATAAGGACTTGCAATTAAATGTTGCAGGCACTCTTAAAACTCCGTCTGTTCCGTATTTCGCTTTTGTCTATATTAGATATGTCTATATCCTTAAAAAACTCTGTAAATCCATTCTCAAAAGGAATTTTATAAACAAGTTTTAAAAAATTTGCACTTTCTATGAAATCTACAAGTTTTTTATAATTATCATATTTTTTAAATATTAGTTCTCCACCAATTTGTCCTTGAGTTAATTTTCTTATATTCTGCAAAAAGTCATTTCCTATTTGTGAATATTGAATATCGTAACTATATCCTAGTCCAGTTGGAGAACTTAAAAAACAACCTTCTTCTATGTTCATCATAGAAAAACGTTGTCCTGTTTCATTTTCTATATAAAATTCTCTTACCACTTTTTCACCTCTTTTTTGCATAATAAAAACACCTGCTTTTGCAAGTGTTTTTATTATTCGTTTATTGTTACATATTTTGCATATACACATGGTAATGTAATTGTTGCCCCTATTGTACTTACATAAGAAATATCACCTTGTGATGTCCCCCATAATGTTATAATATCATCTTCTAAGATTTTTCCTTCTCCTTCCTCTGGATAATATATAACATAAATAGTATCTGTATACCAAGTTGAATATGTTCCTTCTTTTGTAATATTTACTCTCAATTCTGTACTTATATCTCCATAAATTGCTTGAATAACTTCTCCTGTTAATTTTACATTTGTTCCTTTAAAACTGTCAGGATTTCTTGCCATTTCTTTATATGTATATGTAGAACAATTTGCCTTAAAATCAGCCTCTTCTTTTTCTTTTCTTGCTCTTTCCTCTTCTGCTTTTCTCTTTTCTTCTTCCTCTTTTGCTATACGTTCTTGCTCTAACCTTATTGCTCTTTCTTCTTCTGTTTCTTCTCCATATCTATGTATTTTATATTGGTTATTCTCTTTTTTTATTTCAGCAACATTATAACTTTCTAGGTTAGTTGCATCCTCTTCTGTTTTATAAATCCAAATTTTACAATTTTCATTTTGTTTATTATATTTGTCGTATATTTTTTCCATCTCTCCATCTGTTATATTTTCATCTGCTATTAGTTTTATTATTTTTGTATCATCATAAATTAATTCTGAAAAATACTTATATTTTTCCACTTTATTATTGCTATTTACCTTTTTGGTTCTAACATTACCCCTAGACAAGATAAATAACAATAATAATAAAACTAACACTAATATTACTGCTACAATTAAATATTTTTTATTGACTTTTTTTAACATTATATCACCCTCTTTGCAATATTCTACATTATATTACAAAATATTTCAAGAAAATTCTTTCGACATATTTCGACAATTAATATTTACTGCCTAGTCTGTTGTTTACTGTATCAATAATTGTATTTATTTTTGCAGGTGTTAATTCATCTTGTGCATAGATGTTTAAAGTCGGTGTTGTAAATACTGTTTTCGTTTGGTCTATTACGGATTGCTTTATAGCTCCCATATTAGGTGTTATATCTGCTAATTTTATTTTCATTTTATTAGCAATTTCATTTACTTTACTATATAAGTTTCTTTCTTCATCATCAAGTCCAATTTCTGCACCTTTCATTACATTTTCAAATATTTTTCTTGTTTCTCTGGATGGAGAATGTATATCAAAAGAAGTTTTTAGTCTACTTAATATTCCGTCTGCAATTCCAGAAGCTTTTGCAAATAATGTAGGTTCAGAACTTTCCATTTCTTCTAGCATTGGAGACATCGCGTTTTTCATTGTTTCTCTGGTCTTTTCTGGCATTCTATCATAAGTATCTAGTATTGTATCTACTGTTTTCTTTGTTTCTTCATCTAGTTCTGCTCCGTATAATTCTGCATTAGCAACTTGTGCAAGCCATACACCTAGTTGTTCTGCTTCCCAATCGGACATATTTTTGTACATTTCTTCATATACCTCATTCATCACCCAGGAATGATTTTGTCCACTTTCCGCTTCTAATCTCTGTGCTTCATTAAGTAATTGAAGAAATTTTTGATTGTCTTCACTTCTTTGCCAATAACCATTTGCATAAGCCTTTGTAATTTCTGCTACTTCTGCGTTTGCTTCTTGTATTTTTAAGTCCCTTTGTGCTATTATATTATTGTATTCTGTAGCATAAGCTTCATTTTGCATATTTGCTTGTTCACCATATTTTTGATTTAATAATGCTGTTTCCTCTATCGCACTTTGTTCAATAAGCTGAATTGTCTTATCTGCTTGTTGTTGTGCTGTTGAAATCCATTCTTCTGCTTGCACTTTATATTCTTCTAAACTACCTTGAAAAGTTTCTGCATTTGTTACTGCTTGTTGTGTTATAGCTCCTGCTATTTGATTTTGTATTTCTATTTCTCTGTTTTTTAATTCTCTTAATTTTTCAAAATATTCATCTAGTTGCGTTATCTCTTCTTGAGTATAGTCTCTACGTTCATCTGAAGCAGTTTTACATATTTGTGTTATTCCTGCTTGTATTTCGTCCATTTGTGTTTCTAGTTCTTGTTGTTCTTCTGTTGTAGTGAACATTGTTTCATTAAAGCTATCTAAATATCCCGTTGCATTTTGTATTCCCGTATAAAAATCATTTGCACTTTGCCCCATATTTTCAAAAGTTTCTTTTACTTGTGCTTCTGAAATCTTTGACTGAGCTACAATCGTTCCTACTGCTACTGTTATTCCTGTCGCTGCTAATCCAAAAGGACTTGTCAATCCTTGTAAAACCTTCGCCAATGTCGCAACTGAACCTGTTGCTGTGCCTATTCCATTTTTAGCTAATCCTATTGCTTTTGTAAATGTTCCTAATCCTTTTGTAACTCCTCCTATTATTGTTATTCCTTTACTTCCTATTTTTAACAGAGGTCCTGCAACTGCTACCATTAATCCTGTTTTTATTATATTTTCTTGCTCTTCATCGCTTAGCCCTTCAAATTTTTCCATTAAGTCATTTGCTTTTTCTAATAAATTATTTGCAACTGGAAGAAGTTTTTTGCCTAAACTACTTGTTAAGTTCTTTGTTCTAGCAGTTAATTTTTGTATGCTAGAAGCTGTATTTTCTTGAACTTCATCTCCATATTTTTTGGAAGTTTGTTCTAGTATTCCCAAAAGCCTAATTTGTTGTTGCTCTTGAAAAGTTAATTGTTCCCAACTCTTGTCTCCTGCTATTTGTTTAAATGCGTCTGTTGTTTCTAGTAAAGCAACATTTACATTTACTCCTAAATCTTCAATAGCTTCTGTATTACCTAATAAACCGCTTCTAATTCTATCCATAACATCTTCCATACTTCTGCCTGTTGCGGAAGCTATTACAGAAGATGCCTTCAATAATTTTTGTGTTTGTTCTGCATTTTCTGTTTGGTCATCTGTTATGGATTGTATTAAATTACCGTAAATTTGAGAATATTTATATGCTTCACTTGCAGACATATTATAATCAAGTGCTTTATTTTCTGCAAAATCTTTTATACTTTCGGCTGCTTCTCCATATATCCTATCAACTTGTTGCATTGCTGTTTCAGTCTCTATTGCTGATTTTGTCATTACTGTAAATCCTGCTACAACAGGTAATGAAAGTCTTGTTGTTAATTTATTACCTAGGCTATCAATTTTGCTAGAGATTGTATCTAATTCGTTTCCTAATTTAGTTAAATAACTCCCTGCTTTGTTCCAGCCTGAATTTTCGTTTTTTAAATCTGATAATTTTCTTTGTGTATTTATTATTTCTCTTTGTAATGTTCTATAATTTTCTTGTTGTTCTTTTGTTAATGTTTTTCCGCTATTTTGTACATCTTGTTGATGTTTTTTTAATTCTTCTAATTTTTTTGAAGTTATTTCTATTTCGTCATTCAATAGTTTTTGTTTTTGTTCTAATAATTCTGTGTTTTTAGGGTCAAATTTTAAACTTTTATCAATTGCTTTTAATTCTTTATTTAGTTTAGCTGTAGTAGAATTAATTTTTGTCAACGCTTTCTGTAATCCGGACGTATCTCCACCAATTTCTACTATTATTCCTTTTACTCTACTTCCTGCCATTTTATCCCTCCATTAAAATAAGAGGGTGAACCCTCTTATCCTAATAATTTGTCTATGTCTTTTTGTGTAGCTAATTTTTCTTTGTTTTCTCCTCCTAAAAAACTTAAAAGAATTTTCATACAGTCTATATATGTTAATTCTTTTAAATCATTCAAGCTTAAACCTACTCTTAAACACGAAGCTATAAACTCGTGTTCTGGGAATGCTTCTTTTGTACTTGCATTTGTCTTTATTCTTTTTTCTAGTTCTTTTGAAAGTTCTTCATCAACAAAAGCAACTTACGGCAAATTCCGCTACCTCAACAATCCAATCGTCATCAATTTTAAAGCTTGATATGCCTTCTAGCCATTTTTCATATTCTTCTATATCTTTATCTGCTGTATACATTAAAATCCAAGCAATTCTTGTTATTGCTATTATAAAATCATCTATATATTTGTTCATATAGTTAGAAACTATTGATAGCTTTTCAACTTCAGTTATATTTTTTTCTTCAACTTGTTTTGTAATTATAGTTTGTTTGATTAAATAATCTTGCAATATCTGAACATCTTCTATAATTCCTCTTTTAAAGAAATTTTTATATTTAACATAAGTTAGAGCATTACACTCCAACTTATGTTCTTTACCACAAATTGTTATTGTTTTCATAAGTACCTCCTAGACACTTCCTGTTGCATTTTTTTCATATACTTTTGTAAAGAATGTGTCATAAACTGCTTGATTTGTCTCATTTGGTTCTATAACAGCCTTTATTGCTCTATCAGTAGAACGTGGAGACATTGTTATAGATATTGTGTCTGTCTGTGGTTCTTTGCTTTCTTCTACTGTATTCATCTCAGCAGATGGTCTTGTAGCTGTACAATCAAAATATACAAACCTCCTCTTTTTTACGTCTCCGTCTATTTCTCCCATTAATGCAAATCTTGCGTTAACATCGTCTGCACTTTCAAATATAGCACCATTCGTATCTTCTTTTTGTCCTAGAATTTGAGTAAAAAATTCTTTTACTAACATTGCAATCTCTAAATCTCCTGTATAACCTTGATTTGATGTTGCTATGTAATATTTAATATTATCAGCATAGAATGGTGTTGTTTCTCCTTCTGGATCTGCTGTTAAACTTCTTGCCCCAGGCATTGCAAATGGAGTTCCATAGGTTATTTCTCCATCTGTTTCAGTAATTTTTGCAATATGAACATTGCTTAATCCAAATTTTACTTTATTATCTGGCATTTACTTTTCCTCCTTTAAATTTCAAAAAAATAACTTACTTGCCAGACATCTTCGTCCTGCAAATAAGTTTCCTCTGTTTTATTCCAAGCTATATCGCCTAGAATTTCATTTTCTATTTTGTTTTGTTCTTCTTGATTTTTGTAGAAATAAGTGTAATCTAATTGAATAGGTATGCTTCCGTAATAGGCTTTGTTATCCGCCATAAAGTTGTCTGTATCTACAGTTATTGCAATTAAATGTGGAGGCTCTGTAGGTTCTTTAAATAATCCATAGGCATATTTAAAACCAGCATTTTTACATCGTGTTTTTAATTCTTCTAATGTCATTTTGACCTCCTCCTTATTTTATTTTCTAATAAATCAGCAAATTTTGTTCCATACTTTTCTTCAACTTTTCGGATATGCGGTTGTGCTTGTGTTCTACCACCATTTCTAGTAGCATGTCCAAATTCTAACAAGTGAGTTAATTGATAGTTTGTTCTATTCCAAATCGTTTTGCCATAATAATGTTTTTTTCGTGTTCTACCACCATTCTTTACAGCCCAGCCTTTATAGTACTTAGTGTCTCTTGCAATTCCGCTTCTTGGACTTGTTTGTACTAGTTCTTGTTTTGCTTCTTTAATAACGGCATTCATTGTATCTTCAACATCTTCTTCAATGTCTTCAACATAGTTTTCTAAATATTCAGTTAAGGCTTTTTCTAATTCTTCTGGCTTAATACTACTTGACATTTTTTACTTTCCTTTCGCATACTAGAACAACTTCGTCTGCATAAGGCTCACTTGCTCGGATTATCGAATAAGTAGTACCCATATATATTAGTTCTTTTTCGTTATTATAATTTAAAGAACTAATTCTTAGTCTTAAACTTGGTTTATAACCTTGCTCATTTGCTTCGTAAAACTCGTTTGCATAAACCTCTTCAACCTTTATTATTGGAATTTCTACCTCTGTTTGAACTTCTTTTTGCACACCTATACTATCTGTTTTTAAAATAGTAGATAGCAACTTGCAACTTACATCACGCATTACTATCCACCTCCAAATAATCTTGAGAAGCTCCTAAATTAGCACAAAGAAGACTATATGTTTTTTGTGCTAGCTCTTTTTCTTTAATATCTACATTACCGAAATTTGCTTTCACAAACATAATAATAGCAGATTTTATAAGACTGTCAGAAGTATCTTTAGAGGCTTTAATTCCTTGTCTTTTTAAATCTGCTGTTCCTGCTTGAATTAACATTTTAATTTCTTCGTCTTTTAATGTAGCTGTTTCTACAATGCTTAAACATTGCTTAGCTAGTTTTAGTAGCTCGTCCATATAGCCTCCTCCTTAATTTTTAAACTGATGCTTTTTTATGTCCGTAGACAAATGAGTTTGGAACTGGTGCTCCACCTACTACACAGTATCCTGTATAGTCGTTTACTCTTGAACGTCCAATTATATCTTTAGAAACACTTAAGTTTTCATTGAAGTTCATTTTGTACCATCTAGCATTACCAATAACAAAATCTCCATCTCGTAAGAATGGGTCAACTTCAACTCTGTATTTTGCAATACTTTCAAGTCCTACTCCATTTACTGGATTATTAATATACATTCCATTATCATCTTTTAAGAATGCTATATCTAAAGCCATATCTTCAGCTATATAGATTTTAGCTCCCGCTCTTTTTCTCTTTGGAAGTTTAGCAATACCAGCTTTTATTGCTTCAAGAGAAGTAACTGTTGATTCGTATTCGGCATCAATATTGTTACCACTTAATGAAATACCAGAAATTTCTTTAACTCCTGTTCCATAGAATGGTTTGTCAGCCAATTCTTCTCTCATTTCCTTTGCAACTTCAGATACTATGTAATTGATAAATTCTTCAACTGCCATAGCTTCTAATTTCCAAGTAATTCTTATTGTTTTTGTTAATTCCATTTGTGCAAATGTTAATTCTCCCCATTCGTCGCTTTCTAAATTATTATCTTTTCCTTCTTCAGCCCATTCAGCTCCAGAACTAGATTTCTTATAAGGAAATGTTATTAATCCTTTTATATAAGTTTTAGCAATATCTCTTAAAAATGGAGATTCTAATTCAACTTCTCTTAAAATTTCCATAGATACTGTTTCTGGTATAAATAAACCACCATTATTTACACCATCAGTTCCTGAACTAGGTTCTGTGTAAGTTGTAGCTGTTGTTGTTAATGCTACTCCTAACGCTCTTTTTTCATCTTCTGTAAAGTCGTTTCTGCACATTAAAGCCTTAGCCCATGCAAAACGATATTCTTCTGATTTTAATACATTATTTTTTGTAAATTCTTTCACTTTTCTTTCCTCCCTTTTTGCTAAAGTTCCAATTATTTCCACTTTTCTTTGTTCAAGATTATTTGTGTCAGCAATTAATGCTCTTTCTTCTTCATGAGTTATTTCGCCTTCTTTTTCCTCTGTTGGAACTTCCTTGTTTAATTCTTCCGCTTGTTTTCTTAATTCAGCTAATTCTTCTTCTGTTTTAGCTTCATTTATTTTTGTAACAAGTTCAGCTTTTCTAGCTTCAATTTCTTTTTTTGTCATTTTTTAATCCTCCTAAAAATTTAATTTTTACGGTTCTACCACCGTTTTATAAAAATCTCTATTTGTTTCTACCAACAAAAAAAGACTGGTTCTACCACCAATCTTTGTTCGAGAATTATAAACTTAATAATAATTTAACTTTTTCTTTTTCAAAATTTAGTTTATGTTCATTTTTATTTTCTTCGTATTGTCTTTTTTCTTCCTCATATTGTTCTTTGTTTCTTGCATAAATTTCAGTAGTCTCATATGCTGGAACATCTACTACAGAAACATCAAAAATCTTGTCAAATTCTAATATTTTTCTTGTGTCTGTATCGTAGTCGTATTCTTCCGATTTTACAGTAAATGCAAAACTCATTTTACTTAATACTCCCTCACGAATTAAAGTATAAATATCTCTATTTACTGATGTCTCAGGAAGTTTTGCCCTTATTTTAAGTCCATGGTCATCTATATTAAATTGTAATGAACCTCCTCTTGTACGAGCCATTGGTAATACTGAATTTTCATGATTGTATTTCATAACAATATCTGACATGTCTGCGTTGTCAAATGCATGTCTATCTATTACTTCTTTTATCCAACCTAAATCTGTTACACTATCAAATACGGCTGCATAGCCCTCAACAACCATTCCTTCATCTTCAGATGCTCTCATGTCTACTAATCTTATTTCTTTTATTGCTTTTTCCATTATTCTTCGCCTCCTTGGTATTGATTTGCTATTTTATTATCTACATAATTTAAACTTTGTAGGATTTTGCTTCCTTCTTCTCCTCCGAGTTGCGGAAGTTCTATAATTTCTCTTGCTTCGTCTTTAGTAAGTAATCCTAATGCCCCAGCCTCTTTTATTAAACTAATTTTATTTGTTAATGTAGAATATTGTAATCTATTTGCTGTAAAAACTATTCTGTGTCCATCTTTGATTGATTGTCTTTTAAAAATCTTATTCGTAAAAGCATAACTCATTTGAATTGCACGTGCTTCTATAATGCCTTCATAAAAAGCATTCCACTCTTCTTCTGTAAAGCTATTGTCTACAATTTTTTCAGATATTCCAAAATAATCAAATATGTTATAATTTACTTGTTTTAACTGCTCATTATCTAGCGTAATCGGCTTTAAATTCACTTCTTGAAATTTAGCTTTTGCATCTAAGGCTGCAATTCCACCTTCGTTGTCCATGTTTAGAAAGTCTTTTACAAAATCATCTTTTGTTTTTACTAGATCTTTGTTCTTAAGCATAGAATTTTCATATTGTAAAATACCCTTTAAATTACTTGTTGTTTTTATAGCCTTGTCAATTCCTTGTGAAACTGTATCAGCTGTATTTAAATCTGTTTGTAAAACTCTATTGCTCATTCCAAATATGTCATTTCTGTTATAGAATAACCTTAAATGAATTAGCTCTAAATATGGAATTGTGTAAGTTTGTCCATTCACAAAATCAAATTGTAAATACATTGTTCCATCTGCACCTTGCAACAGTTCGTAAGTTGTTGCAAGAACTGGATAAAATCCTGTTATAAAACCTGTTTTATCTTTTGCTATATATACAAAAGCATTACAATCTGTATAAAGTAAAGATATTATTCTATAAATAAAATCAAATGTGTTCATAAGTGGGTTAGGTTGATTACTTAATAAAAAATTAATATCGCCTTTTATGTTGTTTGTGATGTTTCCTTGTATGTGTTTTGGTACTAACTTAGCACAATGTGTAGCAATTCTATCTATTACTTGCCTTGCAACCTTACTGTTGTAAGTACCTTCAGGCAATGTACTAAACTGTGTATTCCAACCACTAAGTAGCTGAAACTGTGTTTGAGTTACATTTTTATTCTGTTGCTTATCGCTTTTTTTACCAAATATTGTATTAAATAAGCTTCGTTTTTCTTTTTTCACTTTATCCCTCCTGCAATGCTAAATAATCATTCATTTTTTCAAATAAAACACAGTAAGCTATTATTAAACTTACTGTGCCATCTATTCTTGCTCTTTGTTTTTGTCCTTTAACAGGTCTTATATTGTCATTTTCATCTCTTTTTACTGAAGTATTACATAAGCACCATTTTAGAACTGGATTATTATTATAAATAACATTTTTTTCTATTAGGTCAGCTTCGAGCTGTTTCATTGGATTACTCATTGTTTTTGCTCCTTGTCTTACTTCTACCATTTCAAAGCCATATTCTTTCATTTCCTCAACCCAATATTGTGTATTCCAAGGGTCATAGCCTATCCATAAAGTAGATATTTTATATTCATCATTCATTCTTAAAAACCATTGTGTTACATCACTATAATTTACTTTTGCTCCTTCACATATAGTTACAAGCCCTCTCTTTTCCCATTTGTCATAAGGAATTTTGTCATCTTTTATTTTAAATTCTAGTCTTTCACTAGGAATAAAATATTGTTGTATTACATACTTTTTGTTATGTTTTGTTATTAGCAACGTTGCACAAGTCAAGTCTGTTGTGCTTGACAAATCTACTCCTCCGATTGCGTATGTATCAAAAATTTCTTCCATATTAAAAGTAATTTCATTATTTGCTATATCAAAACTTACCCATCTATCTTGTTCATTTTGTCTAATGTTGAAATCTTTGCAAAGTAAATTTACTAATTCTGTCGGATTGTTTTTTGCTCTATTTACTTTGTCTCTTAAATCTTTGATATTCTTTATTGTGCCTAGTCCGCGGATTGGCTTTATACCATTTTTTCTCATCTTGCCACTCATCTGGTCTATCTAGTTCATAAATTACTGGTAGTACTGTTTCATCTACTACATCACTTTTGCCTTCATATCCTTCAATTATTTCTGAGAAATAATCATATTCATTATCAAATACGCTTTCACGAATAGTTCCCATTGTAGAAGTTTCTAGTAGCATTGGTTGTTCTCTAGCACTCATAGAGTCATACATTACATCTAGCAAATTTTTATCTTTCCATGCATGAACTTCATCACAAATTACAAAATGTGCATTTAAACCATCTAATGAGTTTGAGTCACTTGCAAGTGCTTTTAGAAAAGACTCTGTTTCGTCGTAGAAAATCCCACCAACTAAACATCTAATTCTTTTAGTTAAAGCTGGGGATTTTTTTATCATTCTTTTTGCCTCATCCCAAACTACCTTTGCCTGGTCTCTTTTAGTAGCCACAGAATAAATTTCTGCTCCACCTTCACCATCTTTTGTAAGCATAAAATTAGCAAGTCCAGAATCCATTGTAGACTTGCCATTTTTTCTTCCTATGAATAATGCACCTTTTTTATATTTACGTATTCCTGTATCTTTATCTACAAACCCAAATAATGCTTGAATGAATGCTTTTTGAAACAATTCTAGTTTAACAGATTGTCCTGCCCATCTGCCTTTTGAGTGTCTGCAATATTTTTCTATGAAGTTAATCGGTTTGTTCCCCTTTTTTTCATCAAATACATAAGTATGAGTTTCGTTTTCTTCTGTTATTTCATTAAAAAAAGAAACCTTTTTAGGTTTCTTTATATCGTTAACTAATTTTTGATATGTAATTAATACTTTGTGACAAGCTTTGTCTGGATTTTTTAACAAAAAATTATAATATTCTTCTATATATGTCATTAAGTATCACCCAAATTATCATTGTCAAATCCATCATCTTGTAGTTTAGCTTCTGGCAAAAGTTCGTATAACTGTTTAATTGCTGATTGATAATTCTTAAACATATTATTGTATGTTTTTACTTCTGTTCTATCTTTATATCCCCATTGATTAGCTCCATTTTTATATCTTTCTTTTACGCCATTTTTAGAAATTTCATTTGCTAGATTTCTTAAAGTGACAGCCATAAAAGCAACATTATGTATTAAATCTTCGTTTATTTTTATTTGTTCTAGAGTTAAATCTTTCAAATTTTTTTTGATTTTTTTTTCTTCCTCTTTTACTAAATTTGTTATATCTTTTTCTTTTCTAGGTGTTTCATTATCGTCTTCTACAAACATTTTATTGATTGTATTTATTGCACTTACGTTTCCTTTCAAAGCCTGTTGAAATAATGCTACAGTTACTGCTGTCTCATTGTTTATATCATCTTCTTTTATACCTAATTTCTTTAATTGCTCTTTTATTTTATCAGGAATTAATATTTCATTTATGATTTTCTTTGCCATTATTTCACTTCCTCTATTTTAATAGCTTTATCGCCTGTATAGTTTTCCCATCTATCTATTATTAAATCACATTGTTTTTCATCTATCTCATTTATATTGCATTTTCTATTTAATTGCTCACATGCAATTAAAGTACTTCCGCCTCCTCCAAACAAGTCCAAAATCAAATCTTCTTTTTTTGAATAGTGTTCTATTAGTTTACCTATTAGAGTAACTGGTTTCCCCATTTTAGAAAAATTTTCTTCTTTACTATCTTTATAATTTTTATTCACTTCTATTATAGTTGTAAAATAGTCTTTTAAATTTATAAAATATTTGCTAGGATGTTCGCAAAACAAACTAATTAAAGTATGTCTACTCATAGGCATGTTTGAATTTAGCATTACAGCACTAACCCTATCATGAACAAAAAAATGTCTAAAATTAGGAATTTTATTGGCCAGTCTAACGGTTTGTTTATCTCCTGCCATTAATAAAATTGGTGCACCTTCTTTTGTAAATTTTAAATTAGCAATCCATTCATCATTATCTAAATCGTATGGAGGGTCACAAAAAGTTAAGTCTCCTTTTTCTTCTTTCATTAATTCTTTTATATCTCTATATGAAAAACTATCTCCACATAATAATTTATTTTGTCCTAACTTCCAAATCTCGCCTTTATGTACTCTATTTTCTACTACTTTGTTAAAGTTATAATCATCTTCTTGAATTTCTTTTTCTTCTTGAAAATTTAAATCAAATCCAAAATTGGACATATCTATGTTTTCTATGTATAGTAATTCATTATCTAATATATCAAAATCAAAATCTGTATTCATTGTTAATTTGTTGTGTGCTAATGTATACGCTTTTCTTTCTTCATCCGTTAAATGGTCTAACCTTATACACTCTACATCTTTATACCCTAATTGTTTTAGTGCCTCTAGTCTTCCGTGTCCTTCCACAATTATGTTGTCTTTTCCCCAAATTGCAATTGGGTCGTTCATGCCAAATTCCTGTATAGACTTTTTAATTTGTTCTATTTGCTCTGGAGTATGTATTTTAGCGTTATTTTTATAAGGCTTAATTTTATCAATTTTTAATTTAATTATATCCAAAATTACCACACCCTTTTACAAAGTCTCCTGCATATTTTTCGAATGCTCACCCACCGTTCTCCCATAGAGTGCTTTTTGATAGGCTTATGGGGGGCTAGTCTGCTTCTCTACTATATTCTTTTTCTGTTTCATTAAAATTATTTATTGTAATATATACGTTTTGATTATTTCTAACTGTTATATTTGGTTTTGTATCTTTTAATTCTCTCAATTCTTCAATTGTATCATCTAATTGTTCTCTATTTACATTTATATCTAAATCTATTGAATTGTTTTTTGATTCATTTTTAACCATACTTATACACTCCCTCTTCTTTTATTATTTTTTAGTTAATCTTCCAAATTAGTTAGCAAAACAATTCCATATCCATCATTGTTTTTAATATTTATGCTTCTTAACGGTACAATTATTTCATTGTTTATTGTTCCTATTTCTTTGTTTACATCGTTATATATATGTGTATGTGATTGTGATAACATCTCTACTTCTAATTCATCGTTACAGTTTTCTAAAAACTTTTTTAATTCTTTTACAGTCATATATGCTTTTCCTTTCTTATTTGTATTGTATTGTTTCTTCTTTTATTGGTTTTCCTTCGTAATTATAATAAGTTATAGTTGTATAATCTCTTCCTTTTGCATAGTCTATTCCTATTGCTTTATCTAATGTCATATTTCCATTTAATAAAATGCATTTATGATTAAATTTAGTCGATAACATATCTTCACGTTTGTTTAAATCTTCTTGTTTGAATAATATACTGTCTAATTTGAATACTAATATTGTATCCTCGTCCGCTTCTATTACGTTGCTAAGACTAAAGTTATTGTCTATTTCTTTTATTTCTTGTAATATTTGTTTTATTTCTCTTAATAAATATTTTGTTTTTTCTAGTCTTTCTATATCTTTATCCGATATATCTATGTTTACTGGTATCTCAATACTTTTATCCATTCTTTACTAAATCTCCATTTTCATCAAATATATATTCTTCTTTGTTTTTTGAAATGTTCTTATACTGTGGCAAAATCTTTATACATTTCTTTTTCCGCTTTTATTCTTGCTTGAGTTGCTTCTTCTATTGTTGCATAATATCCTATATGTTTATTAGCTACTCTCACATGATATGGCTTTGTTTTTAATCTTTTTAATTTTGTTATACCTTGTTGCTTATATCTATTTGCCTTTACTCTATTATGAGTATTATCTATATGCTTACATTTCCTTAAATTACATTTTCTGTTATCTAATTTATTTCTATTTATATGGTCTATTTCAAAACCTTCTTCTACATTTCCATAAACAATTTGATGTAGATATTTTGTTTTTCCTTTTATACTTGTTGATATATATCCTTTATTATGTGTTCTAAAGCTGTATTGTTTTAGTTTTTCTATATCTTCTATATCAATTAATGCTATTTGCTTTATATTTCCATATTTATCGAGTATATGTAATTCTGCATAATCTCCTCTTGTTAGATATTCATTCCTTTTCCCTATTGGTTTATAACTTTCCATATTATCAATCCTTTCTTTTCAATCCTTTATAACAGCATAGAAAAAGAGAGGCGATTGATTTTCCTCTCTTAAACTCTTGCAATAGTTCTCTATGCTTTTATTAAATTACCTTCTTCATCGAAAGTATAATCTACTTTAGTTTTAAAATGTTCACCGATTATGACACTCTTGGCATAAGCTTTCTAAGTTATCTATATTAAAGAATACATTGTCATCTTCATAGTTTTTATCTGTTACATATTCTTTATGATGTACTATATGAGCACTATTATATATTCCGCTTCTTCAAACATCTTTCACAGAGCGGATTTAATAATATCTTTTGTTTTCTTAATTTTCGCCATCTATTTGATTTATATTTTCTTGCTATTTCTGGATTATCTCTGTATGTCATATTTTATTTTGCTTTCTTTGTTGTTCTTTTTATTGCTTTTTCTGCTTTTACTTCTTTTGTAGCTGTTTCTATTACTTCTTCTTTTATTTCTTTTACTACTTTTACAAATGCTTCATTATAATTATTATCTCCTAGTAAGATATCTAATCTTTCTTTACTTACTTCGAATTGTTCTCCTTCTTCTGGAACTTTATTTAATATTGCGTCTTTTAGATTTCTTCTTTTATAATTATCTAATGCTTCTACTAAATATTTCATTTTTCTTTCCTCCTCATAATTTGATTTTGTTTTATTTATATAATCAATTAACAAACATTTTGGTGGTTTATAATCAACAACTTTTGGAATATTGTTATATATCTTGTCTGTGTCGATATTACTCATGTTCATGTCTAATATGTATGCATTATTCTTATTAATTCCTATTTCTTTTAGAACAGGCATATCTGTACATATAACAGGAACATTTAAGCTTAATGCTTCTACTAAACTATAACAATAACCTTCACTATCACTTAGTTGTACTAGATAGTCTGATTGTGCTATATAATCTAATATATTAAGTCTTGATTTTCTAACTATAACATTGTCTATATTTATGTTTGCATTTGTTGTGAATATTTGCCATTCGAACGGTATTTTATTTTCATTCAATTTATTTGCTAGTGTTTCTATTCTTTTTAATCCTTTTTCTCCTGTTAGTCTTGTTGCACTTATTAATTTTAATATCTTTTTAGGTTTGTCTATTTTTACTGGATTATATATACATTCTGCTTCTATTCCTGTTAGCTCTTTAAAAGTGTCGCACACTAATTGGCTTACTCCCAAATATTTTGTTATTTTTTCGTTTGTGTTAGGTTTTACTTTTATTGCTTTATAATCTCCATGTATTATTTGATAATATTCTTTTGCTTTTACATTGTCTATAATGTCTAAATTATAATTAAAGAATGCTTTTTCGCATTCTATTTCTTGACCTCTAAATTTTATACATCTTACATGTTCTTTTAATCTTTCAAGTTGTTTCTTGTCTGCATTATTATAAAATATTGTTATATCATAATCGCTATATTCTTTTGATAAATAATATAAAAATGTTTCTATTCCGCCGATTTCTGATATGTTTCTAAAATAAAAAATATTCTTCATTTGATTGCTCCTATTCTTTGTAGGTACGATAATGAACCTTTTCTCGGAAAATTATAGTGTTTTAATGTTATATCTGTAAATTTTTCCGTTGGATTTTTCTTTAATAGTTCTTGATAAAAAAAGTAGTCTTCTCCTGCTTTCTTATCTTCTAAACATCTTATATCTTTTATAAATTCTCTACGCATAAACTTTGTACTTCCACAATAGCCTATTTTTGTTTGTTCGTTTAATCTAAATATTGTTCCGTCATTTGTTTTTAGATTAAAATATACTAAGTCTGTTCCGTCTAATTCCTTCATTGCTTTTTCAAATTCTTCAATATAGAAATAATCGTCGCTCCCCAATAGCACGACATATTCTCCTTTTGCTAAATCATATAATCTATTTACTGTATATGCTACTCCTTTATTTTCTTCATTGTGCTTAATATTTATATTTCTATCTTTATTATTAGCTACATAATGTAATAGGTTGTTTAATGTATTGTCTGTACTTCCGTCATCACAAACTATTATTTCTATATCGTCTCTTTTGGGGATACTTTTCAACGCTTTTATCACTAGTTTTTCTTGATTATACACAGCTATTAATACTGATACTTTTATCACAAAATACACCTCTTCAACATATATGGGCAATGTACTGTTTGTTTTGTTATATCTATAATTTCTAAAAAAGAACAGTTTTTACACTGTTCTGGTAATTGTTCTATTATTCTTTTTAATTTTCTATCGCTTTCTTTCTTTTGTTGTTTATCTAATATTTTTATTATTTCTTTGCAATTATCTAATTTGCATATTTTACATATCTGAAATTGCACTGGACATATTTTATTATCTATTAAGCACTTTTCCATTTTTAGCACCTCTTTTGTTGTACAAAAATAGAGAGAAACTATTTTTAATTTCTCTCACCAAAAGTTTATATCTTTTTCTACATGTTAATATTATAACACGGTTTTTACAGAAAATTACGCCATTTTTATGCCATTTTTTTTAATTCTATATGTACAGCTTTTACTAGCTCACTTTTCCTTCTTGCATACGTTCTCTCTGATAAGCCATTTTTAATGATTATATCCCATTTGTATTTGTTTTTAACATATAATTCTTCAAATATTAATTTACTGTCTTCATTTATTAATTCTAGTGCTTGTCTTACTGATTTATATTCTTTAATTGATTTTTGTAATTGTTTGTTTTCTTGTAACTGTATAACACTATTTAATACATTGTCCGAAATCTTATATGGTGCTCTTGGTAATCCATCTATGTTTGGTGTCCCTATACTCATTATATCCATTTTTATGTTCATTATATTTATGCAATTATAATTATATCTCTTTAAACAACCGAACCGCTTCTCTATAATCTTCTTTACTTAATCTGCTCATTAGTTTCCTCCTTATATCCCCAATTATCTATAACTATTAGTTTATACCCTTTTTTCTTTATTCTAAAAATATGTACTCTAATTGCATTCATTGCCGAATTGTCTATTTTTCTGTCATACAGCATTTGTGATAATTCTTCATAACTTCCTCTGCCGTTCTCTTATAGCTTCTAAAATTAACTTCTCTGTTTTGGTTAATTCTTTCATAAGCTTTTACTCCTTTTCATGAATTTCTCTTTCTACTTCTTCATTACTCATAATCTTTTTCCTCCTTATAATCTTAAAATATTTTTCAATTCTCCCCTTAATCCATAAGCATTTTGTTCTAATATAGTCTTTAATTCTTCTTCTGTTAATTGAGTACAATCCCATTCTGTTTCATCAAATCCATAACAACTGCAATGATATCCTTCCATAAGTACATATTCATTGTAATTTGTATCTGGCATATCTTCTAATAATATTATTCTAGTCATTTCATAATCTGGTTCACTTGTTATTGCACATACTATATTGTATGGTTCTATTTTCTTTCCTTTTATGTTGTATTTTTTCATTGTCCTTTCCTCCTTTAATTTTTAGCCTTAAAATTATATATAGGCTTTATTATTTTTTCTATTTCAACTGTATCTTGTATATTGTCTATTATTTCTTGCATTGGCTTATATGCAAATGGTGCTTCATCTATTGTTTCTTCTAGTACACTTGTTGAATATATATCTGCCATACTCTTTTTAAATTCTTCCAAGTTAAATGTTTCTTTGGCTTTTTTTCTAGACATTAATCTTCCTGCTCCATGTGGTGCTGAATTATTCCAATCTTCGTTGCCTTTTCCAACTGCTATTATTGAGCCATCTCTCATATTAATTGGTATTATTACTCTTTCCCCTTCGTTTGCTCTTATTGCTCCTTTTCTTACAATGTTATCTTCAAAAGAAATATAATTATGAACTGTTTCAAAATAATCTATATCCCAACTATCTAGCGGTTCAATTGCTTTTTTAAAATACATTATATTTTTTAATATAGTATTTGCTATATAGCTTCTGTTCAAACTTGCATATTCTTGACATATCTTCATATCGTGCAAATACATCCCTCTATATTTTCCTTCTAAATAACACAAATCGTTTGGTAAATTAGGTTTATTTTCTTTATATTCTGATTCTAATTCTTTTAATGCTTTCTGTATTTCTGCTTTTCTGCCTTGCTCCTTATATGTCTTTATTATTTCTTCTTTACTTTTAAACATTTCTTCTCTGCCAGAACATAATTCTATTGCTAAATTTTGATAATAATCTGCCACTTGTTTTCCTAAATTTCTACTTCCTGTATGAATTACTAAATACTTATTGCCATCTTCATCTACGTCTACTTCTATGAAATGATTTCCTCCGCCTAAAGTTCCTAATGCTCTATTAAATTTCTTTGTTTCCTTTAATTCTCTTAAACAATATAAATCATTTATTTTATCAAAATTCACTAGTTTTTCTTCTCTTATATTTCTTCCTGCTGGTATATTTTCATTTATTACTTTATCTAACTTCTCCAAGTCTAAATCAATATTTCCTAATTCTACACATAGCATACCACAGCCAATATCTACACCAACTATATTTGGTATTACTTTATCCCCTAAATCAGCCGTAAAACCGATTACACAACCTTTTCCCGCGTGAACGTCTGGCATTATTCTTACTTTGCAATCCTTAAATGGTTTTTGCTCTAATAATAAATTTATTTGGTCTACTGCTTCTTGTTCAATGTCCTCTGTAAATATCTTTAAATCTTTCACTATTTTACCTCCACTAATTTAAAATTTACTATTTCAAACTCTTGTCCTTTTTCTTTGTTCCACCAGTTTTCGTTCTCATATTCTTTTAGTTTTTCTGCCTCTTCATTGCTTGCTCTATTATAAAAGCAACCCTCACAGCTCATCTTTTCTACGTTACATGTATCTCTGTCTTTTTCTTTGCATGTCATTTGTTATCACTCTCCTTTTAAAAATCTTTTAATATATTTTTAATCATTTTATATGTTACAAATAAACCTAAGCCTAATACACCTACTATAAATATTGTTAATGCTGTTAGTATAATTGTTAATAATATGTCTATCATCTTTATTCTCCTTCCTTTATTTTGTGATTATGTATACACTATAAATTGTACCTTCATCATCATGTTCAGTTATTTCTACAACTTCATCTATACTATTTCCATTTTCATTTAAAATATATTTTTTATCATCTATGATTTGAATTTCTGCCTCTTCATCTTCTATTTTTTCTAAACAATCAATTAACTCTCTAACTCTCACTATTTATTCTCCTCTCTCTAACAATTCTGGGTTGTCATATATATTGCCTACTACTTTACAATTCCCATTTCTTAATACTTCTTCCAATCTTTCTTCATCTGTAGAATTTGTTGCATAATAACTATTATCAGTTTCTCCAAAATTAGATAATGTATAAATACCATTTTTATATACTACTTGTGCAATATTGTCAAAATCAAAACCTTCCTTATATTCATACCCTTCTTCTCCTACATCTTTAAATTCTACTATATCTCCTTCATAAATTTCTTTCCCGTTTTTATCTTTTAGTCCTGTGTATTGTCCTATTGTCTTTTCTAAGACTTCTCTTCCAGTACCATCTTCGTTGTCTACAATATAATAAATTTTTTGTGGATTATCTTTAAGTAAACTTCCATACTTCCAAATATTGTTTTCAGTTTTTCCTCTAAATTTTAAATTTCTCATCTTTCTTCTCCTTCCTCAAAATAATCTAATATTCTATGTGCTAATTCTTTTGCTTTATCTTCTTGTATCACTATTTGTAGTCCATCATATGTTATTATTGCTTCTTCTTCATTAAAATTAATTACCATCTTTATTCTCCTTCCTTCAATTCTTCGACAGTCTTAGTTGTCCAAATTGATAGTACTTTATAATCTATTTCTGTTTCTGGTGGTATAAAATCTACCATTAATCTGTCATACACATAATTCCATGTATCTTCTGGTGCTTTAAATCTTAAACTGTATTCTATGTTTTCTATGTTAGCCTCTATTTCTCCATATTCTTCATTTTCTTTTAGAACATTTTTTATTTGTTCTAAGACCTTAAATATATCTCTCACTTTTATTCTCCTTTCTCTAACAATTCTGGGTTGTCATATATGTTGCCTATTACTTCTACAAGCAATATCTTATCTCTTACATTTATCGTCATTTCGTCGTATACTTTATTATTTAATACAAAACTTGCTCTTTCTTCACTATATTTAACTGTAAACACATCTTCTTTGTTTGTAATTCTGTCTTTAAATCTTATTATATCACCCTCATAGATTTCTTTTCCGTTTTTATCTTTTAGTCCTGCGTATTGCATAAAATCATATTGTTCATAATATTTTGAATTTAAAATTGTATTTATCATTCCAATATTGCTATTGTAACATCCGTCCCAATATCCACATGTGTCGTCTTCGTTATCGTATACCATTATGTTTTTTTCTCTATTCCATGCTCTAAATTTTATATCTCTCATCTTTCTTCCTCTACTTTCTCGACTAATCCTGTTTCATAAAAACTAGCCAATGTGTTTTACTTCTTTTATTTCCTAAAAGTGGTTTATAATCTATAACATCTAAAATTTCTTTCAATTTTATTTGTTCTTCATTCCATTTAAAGACCAATATACCATTTGTTTTTAATACTCTCATACATTCTTTAAAACCTTGTTTTATATCTTCTCTCCAATTTATATCTAATTTTCCGTATTTTTTGGCCAACCAAGATTTTTCTCCGACTTTTAGTAAATGTGGTGGGTCGAAAATTACTAGATGAAATGTATTATCTTTAAATGGTATGTTTCTGAAATCGGCCACTATATCTGGATTAATTTCTAATTTCCTGCCGTCACACAAAACGTCTTCTAATTTTCTGTTATCCATATATATTGTTTCTTTATTTTTTTTATCAAACCAAAACATTCGACTTCCACAACATACATCTAGTATCTTTTTCATTCTCTCACCAACTTTCTTATTTTTGTTCTATTTTTATACTTTTTTAATAAACTTGTACTAGTTTTTGTGCTTAAGTTTGTTAATTTGTGTCTATTCTTTAACTTTTT
>CALXPS010000013.1 GCA_944390405.1 uncultured Clostridia bacterium
CATATGTATTGATGGTGCTCTTGCTTTTAGTTTTACTCCGAATCTTGAACCTTGTTTTACTATTTCTGGTTCATCTAAGATTAGTTCTTCCATAGTAGGTGTTACTATTCCATATCCTTTTTGTCTTACTTCTTGAAGAGCAATTGATACTTTGTCATATTCTTTTTTCACTCTAGATAAGCTACCTATGGTTGTAAATAAGTCCGCCTCATTTTTCATTTCCATTCCTGTTATTTCAGTAAGTATTTGATAAAACAAATTATTTTTTAATGCTATTTCTATTGTTACACTACCTGTTCCTAAATCTATTTTATTAACTGTTGTTTGCATAATGATTTCTGTTTTCTTTATTTTTTCTACCCCAATATTTACTCTTTTTATTGTTGTTATATCTTTAAATGCTTCTTTTATTTCTTTATATAATTCTTGTTTTAGTTTATGTTCATGATCTAATCCATCAATCCATCCTGGGAAGTTTATATTTATTCTTTCTACTGGAAATTCATATAAGATTCTTCCAAATATGTTGTTTATATCATCTGTATTTAGATTAGTACAATCTGTTGGTATTACAGATACTCCATATTTTTCTTCTAATTCTTTTGCTAACCTTTCTGTTGCTTCTGAATATGGATTATTTGTATTTAACACTATTACAAATGGTTTATTTAGTGCTTTTAGTTC
Organism: uncultured Clostridia bacterium; assembly: GCA_944390405.1. Lineage (GTDB taxonomy): Bacteria > Bacillota > Clostridia > TANB77 > CAG-508 > UMGS1781. Next base: position 685 of record CALXPS010000013.1, read on the forward strand.
TGATACTACTCTACTTTCTGCTTCTATATAGTCTTCTCTTGGAATTTCTGTTATACTACCATCTGTTGTAACTAATATTCCTATTGTAGAATGCTCTGTAATAACTTTTCTTGTGCCTATTTCTGCTGCTTCTTCAAAAGGAATTTCATCATCAGACCATGGTGTTTTTACCATTCTTGGTACATCTTCTTCCATATATCCTAATGCATTATTTACTAAGTAGCCTACACAGTCTACTAATCTTGTTCTTAATTTAAGATTTTCTCCTATTGTTATTTCAATTGCCTCATTAGGTACAAATTTTGGCTCTGTAGTCATTATTGTTCTTCCAGCAGCACTTTGTGGAAGTTCATCCCTTGCTCTTTCTTTTTTGTAGCTATTTTCAATATTTGGTATAACTAATAAATCCATGAAATTTTTAATAAATGTTGATTTTCCTGTTCTTACTGGGCCTACAACTCCAACATATATATCCCCATCTGTCCTAGCTTTAATATCTTCGTATATCTCTAAATTCTCCATAAAAATAATTACCTCCCATAACTTAACGTTTGTACTAAACTTTAATTAATGTATATTAGGGTTTGGTAACTATTATTACTTTTTTTATTAAAATTTTATTTTTATTTTTTATCTTTTGTTTTTGTACGATTTTCCATTTTTTCTACTTGTTCTTTTTGTTTCTCAATTGGTAACCAATGAAATGCTGAACATACAAATTCTCCATATTTTGTCATGTCTTCTTTTTTGTGAACTTTTTCATCTTCTTGCATAAAAACACCTCTTGAATTAGTATGCTCAAAAATTGTAATAATAAACTAAAAGAAAGTTTAAAACATAAGTTTTATATTTTTCTAAATACTCCTGATACTTTTCCAAGTATTCTACAATCTGGAACTATTATTGGATCCATTGTATGATTTTCTGGCTGTAGTCTAACATGTCCGTCTTCTTTATAAAAAGTTTTTACTGTTGCTTCCTCTCCTATTAATGCAACTACAATTTCTCCATTTCTTGCTATATCTTGTTTTCTTACTAGTATGTAGTCTCCATCTAAAATACCTGCTTCTATCATACTCTCTCCTCTAACAGTAAGCATAAAACTTTCACTATTACCAACAAAATCAACTGGAATTGGGAATGTATCAGTTATGTTTTCTACTGCTAATATTGGTTCTCCTGCTGTTATTTTCCCAATAACTGGTACATCTACTAATTCCTTTCCATTATAAATTGGCTTTTCTTCAATTTTTTCTTGTCCTTCTAGTCCACCTTTTAATAATTTTAGTGTTCTACCTTTTTGACTTTCCTTTTTTATATATCCTTTTTTTTCTAATCCTATAATATATGTATGTACTGTTGCACTAGAGCTTAATCCTACGGCTTTTCCTATTTCTCTAACTGATGGTGGATATCCATTTTCTTTTACTTGTTTTTCAATATATTTAAGTATTGCCTTTTCTCTTTTATTTAGCTGGTTTGGGTCTTTTCTTCTCATATAAAATCATCTCCATTAAAAATATTTTTATTATATTATCATATATTTTTCAGTTTGTCAAACAAAAGTTTTCAATATTTTTTATTGCATTTCAGATGAATTTTCGGGTACATTTGTTACCGTTCACTCTAAAAGAATTGATAGCACTTTGTAGCTAAAAGCAGGAATTATATGTTCTTTTCGAAAGAAAATAATCAAACAGCCTGCTGCTCAACTCGTGACCTGCATAGACCTTTTGATTTTTTCTTGAGAAAAAACATATAATTTCTGCTTTTAGCGGACTATATGTCTTTAACTCTGAATGGTAACTTGCATTTCAAATGGAATTTTAAGTTTTTTTATTGTTTTTTTAATTTTATCTGATATAATTATAATATAGTTTGATAGGAGGGATGTTATGATACTAAAAGCGATTACTTTTAACATGTGCCATGGAGAAGGTTTAGATGGTAGTATTGATGTTCGAAGGCAAGCTACTTTTTTAAAAAAATTTAAACCTGACATTATTTTTTTACAAGAAATTGATTTATATACAAAACGTGCTTATAATAAAAATCAAATTTATACTTTTAGTAAATACACTGGATTACCATATAGAGCAATGGGTACTAATATTAAGTATAAAAGCGGATTTTATGGTGATGGTATTTTATCTCGTTTTCCTATTGAATACTCTGCAAACTATTTATCTCCTACTACTTCCCCTGAACATGAGCAACGAGGATTTTTATGTATTAAAGTTGCTATTGGAACTATAAAGTTAAATTTATTTTCTGTTCATCTTTCTGTTTTTGAAGAAGAACGTATTTTATCTAGTAAAGCTCTTTTGCGTATAGTTTCTAACATAAATAAGCCTGAAGGTATTATTATTGCTGGAGATTTTAATGTTGGTATATCTAAAATTGGTAATCATAAATACTCTTTTGAGCAAAAAGATTTTTATGAAGAATTTGAAATTCTAAAGAAGAAATTCCATCATCTAAATAATTCTGCACCTACTTGGTTTTCAAAGGAAGGTAGTGGCTGTATAGATTCTTGTTTTTATTCTAATAATTTAAAACTTTCTAAATTTGAAACTATCCCTACTAAAGTATCTGACCATTATCCTATTTATATGGAATTTATTATTTAGATATTTAAAAGTGAGAATATAGTTACCATTCAAACCTAGTACATATAATCCGCCCAAAACAGGAATTATATGTTTTTTCTCAAGAAGAAATCAAAAGGTCAAGCAGGTCACGAGTTAAGCAGCAGGCTGTTTGATTATCTTCTTTCGAAAAGAACATATAATTCCTGTTTTTGGCTACAAAGTAATATCATTTTTTTAAAGTAAATGGTAAAAAATATAGATAAACAGACAAAGGTAGATAGTTTTATCTTCCCTGGTCTGCTAGTTCTTATATCTATTTTTTTGCTAAATTCATTGAAAGTAACTTACTTATTCCTCTTTCTTCCATTGTTATTCCATATACTGTGTCTGCTGCTTCCATTGTTCCTTTTCTATGTGTTATCACTAAAAATTGTGTTTCTGTTGCAAATTTTTTTAGGTAATCTGCAAATCTATAAACATTAACATCATCTAGTGCTGCTTCTATTTCATCTAATACACAGAATGGTGCCGGATTTATTTTTAATATTGCAAATAATAATGCAATCGCAGTAAATGCTCTCTCTCCTCCTGATAGTAAACTCATATTTTGCAATTTTTTTCCTGGTGGTTGTACTTCTATTTCTATTCCGCTATTTAATATATCTTCTTCATCTGTTAATTTTAATTCTGCTTTTCCTCCTCCAAATAATTCTTTAAATACTTCTCCAAAATTTTTATTTATTACCTTGAATTGAGTTTCGAATTGCTCTTTCATAATTTTAGTCATGTCTTGAATAACTTTTTTTAATTTGCTACTTGAGTTTTCTAGATCTAAACGTTGTTCACACATATAATCATATCTTTCTTTTGTTTGTTTATATTCTTCTATTGAATCTATGTTTATACTTCCTAGGTCTTTTATTTGATCTCTTAGTGTTTTTACTTGTTTTGTAGTTTCTTGAACATTGCTTGGCTTTTTGTATTCACCTACATTGTTTGGTGTTACTTCATAGTCTTCCCACATTTTGTTTATAATTTGTTCTAGCTCTACATCTAATTTAGATTTTTTAACCTCTAACTTATTAGCTTGATTTTTTATTTCTTCTATTACTGCATATTTTTCTTCAATATCTTCTTCTGTTTTTCTTATGTGTTCATTTTTGCTTATTTTTTCTTTTTTTAAGTTTTCCACTACATCTGAACTTGTACTTACATCTAATTTTATTTGTTTTATTTTTTCTTGTGCTTCTTCTATACTTACTTTCAGTTCTTGATTTTCTTTTACAATATTCTCGTTTTGCTTAGTCTTATTTTCTATACTTGTAATATTGGTTTGTAACTCTTTTTCTATTCTTTCCAAAATTTCTCCTAATGAGTTACTGCTTTCATCAAATGAACTTACTGATATTCTTAAGTTTGTTATATCGAAATTTAAGTCATCTATATATTTTTGTTTTTCTTTGTTTTGTTCTGCAAAAACTTTTATTTTTTCAGTTAGCTCAGTTATTTCTTGGTCTAATGCTAATATTGTTTGTTCTAACTCCTTTTTCTTTTCAAAATTTATTTTAATTGTTTCGTCTATTTCTTTTGTTTCGCTTCTCAATTCATCAAGTTTTGTTTCCAAATTTTGTATAGTTTCTTCTAATAATTCTAATTTTTGTTTTTCTGTTGCATATTCTATTTCAATTTCTTGTGATGTTTGTTCTAAACTTTCAACTTCTTTTAATAAACTTTCTATCGATTGTTCATATTTTCCCTTTTCTTTTGAAATTTGTTCAATTTGTTTATTTAAATCATCTATTTCTTTTTCTAGTTCTTTTATTTGATTTGTTCTTCCTATTATACTTGTTGTTTTTTGAGAATTTGAACCTCCTGAAATTGCACCACTTGAATTTATTATGTCTCCTTTTAAAGTAACAATTCTAAAGCTATAGCTGTTTTGTCTTGCAAGGATTATGGCTGTATCCATATTATTTACTATTACTGTTCTTCCAAGTAAATTTAGAATTATTCCTTCATATTTTTTATCTGTTTTTATAAGATCTGAAGCAATTCCAATTACGCCTTCTAAATTGTTTTTTATTAGTCTATCTACTTTTTTGCCTTTAACAGATGAAATTGGCAGAAATGATGCTCTTCCTAAACTATTTTGTCTTAGATATTCTATTAATTTTTTTGCATCTTCTTCTGTATCTGTAACAATATTTTGAAGTGTGGCTCCTAAAACAGTTTCTATTGCAGTTTGATATTTTTCTGGTACTGAAATAAGATTTGCTAAAACTCCTTTTACTCCTTTGTTTAATTGGCTATTTTTCTCGCATTCTAATAAAATTGCTTTTACAGCTCTTGAATATCCTTCTTTTTCTTTTTCCATCTCACTTAAAAATTTTTGTTTAGAGTCTTTTATTCTAAGAGTTGATGATAATGTGTTTAGCTTATCTTCATATTCTTTTATTTTACTTGTTGCTTCTTCTTTTTTTGTTTTTATTTTTGCTAATTTTTCCTTGTATTCCTCTCTTTTTGATTCCTTCTCATTAAATGTTGTTAGAATATCAGATTTTAACATTCTCTTTTCATCTAATTTAGATATTGTATCTTGTATTTCATTTTCGACTGTTTTTTGACGCTTTTGTAAGTTTTGGTTATTTATTTCAATTATATTTATTGCCTCTTTATTTTTGTATTTATCTTCTGTATCTTCTTCTACTTGTTTTTTCTTGTCTTCTATGTTTTTCTCTTCTTCTGTTAGTTTGTCTGATAGTTCTTTTAATTTATTTTCTTTTTCTTCTAATTCATGTACAAATTTTTCTCTATTAGACATTAAATTATCTTTTTTCTGTATCCTATTTTCTTTTTCTTCTGTTATTTCTTCATTTCTCTTTTGTAAATCCTCTATTTCTTTCAAATATCTTTCATAATTTTGCTTATTATTTGAAATCCTTTCTGTTTGTACATTTATTTCTGAATTTATTTGCTCTATTTTCTTTTCACTTTCAAAAGCTAAGTTTTGTGTCTGCTCTATTTTTGACATAATTTCTTCTAGTTCTATTTTCAAATTTTCTTTTAAATTTTGTAGTACAGACATTCTTGCTTCTTCATCTGTTCTGTTAGAATTAATAATATCTATGTTTTTTACTATCTCATCTAGGTTTAATTTATAGTTATCTATATTATATAAGAATAATCCTATTTCTATTGATTTTAATTCTTCTCTTAAGCTTAAATATTTTTTTGCCTTTTCTGACTGTGTCTTTAATAAATCGATATTTGTTTCTATCTCTGATAATATATCATTTATTCGTAATAGATTTAGTTTTGTTTGTTCTAGTCTTTTTTCAGATTCATTTTTCCTTACTCTGTATTTTACTATTCCTGCTGCTTCTTCAAAAATATTACGTCTTTCTTCTGACTTATTACTTAGAATTTCATCTATTTTACCTTGTCCAATTATTGAATATCCATCTTTTCCTATACCTGTATCCATGAATAGTTCTAGAACATCTTTTAATCTACATGGCGTTTTGTTTATAAAGTATCCACTTTCACCATTTCTAAAAATTCTTCTTGTAACTACTACTTCTGAAAATTCTATTGGTAATTTCCCGTCTGAATTATCTATAACTATAGAAACTTCTGCAAACCCTAATGACTTTCTGTTTTGAGTTCCTGCAAATATTATATCTTCTGACTTACTACCTCTTAATGATTTTATACTTTGCTCCCCTAGAACCCATCTAATACTATCCGAAATATTACTCTTCCCAGAACCGTTTGGTCCAATTACTGTTGTTATTCCTGGCATAAATTCTAGTACAGTTTTATCTGGAAATGATTTAAATCCTTGCATTTCTAATCTTTTTAAATACATCTTAAACTCCTTTTCTTCTTTTGACCTAAATAATAATATATCAAAAGTCGAAAATAGTCAATAATATGTGTTGTAAATTAGTTTAAATTGGGTGTAAAAAAATAACTGTATTTTCAAAAATTTTATTAATATTGGTATATTTTTTTCTCTTCTCCATATCATATTTTTACTGCTGGTAAATGTTTACTTATATATTTCTGTAAATTTTTACTCTGTAATGCTATATTCGAAACAAAAGGAGGAATAGCATATGGAGCTTAATTATAGTATTATTGGTGTTAGATTAAAACAAGCAAGAATTAATAAAAAAATTACACAAGAAGAATTAGCTGAAAAGCTAGATGTTTCTGTAACTTATATAAGTAGAATTGAACGTGGTTCAACTGCTATTAATTTAAAAAGATTATCTGCTATTTGCAATCTGTTAGAAGTTTCTATGGGTGAAATTTTAGATGATGTATCTCCAAAATCTGCTTCTTATTTGAATAATGCTTTTAGTGATTTGTTGAAAAATTGTCCACCAGAAAAACTGGATTTAATTTATAAACTTGCTAAAATTATTGTAGAAAGTTAATTAAAATTATATTAACTACATTTTTAAATATATTGAAATGTTGTAGGGGCGACCATTGGTCGTCCGTTTTTTAATATTTATTAACATTAATATTGAGTTATTCCAATTAAGCTCGGACGAGCACTGCTCGCCCCTACATATCTATGTTTTTTTGTGTCAATCTTAATATTAACTACATTTATGTAAATTTTGCTAAATTCTCTTCCCTTTTTTAAACTTTTATAGTATAATATTTAAGGAGGAGGATTTTTGAGTATGTGGTATATATGGTTAATTGCTTCTGGTATATTTTTTATAGTTGAAATAGCAACAACCGGTTTTTTAATTTTTTGGTTAGCTATAGCTGCACTTATTGCAATGTGTGTAAGTTTTATTACAGATAGTATATTAATTCAAGCTATTGTTTTTGTAGTTTCTTCCACTATACTTATTCCATTAACTAAACCTCTTGTTAATAAGTATATTGATAAAGGTAAATCTGTAGCCACAAACGCATTTGCCATTCTTGGTAAATCAGGAATTGTTACAGAGGATATTAATACAATTGAATCTACTGGTCAAGTAAAAGTTGATGGTGAGATTTGGTCTGCAAAATCTGATATTAATATACCTAAAGGAACTAAAATTGAAGTTGTAAAAATAGATGGAGTTAAGCTTATAGTTAAACAAAAAGATAATATTACAGTATAGTTCTTAATATAGTTAGTAATAACTATTTAAATAATAATTTTTTAGGAGGTAATTTATGGCTTTTGTAGTTTTAATTATTTTTCTACTTATAGTTTTAATCATAGCATTTAAAACAATTAAAATCGTAAGACAAGCGGAAGTTTACATTATTGAAAGACTTGGTAAATTTCACAAAATAGCAGATGCAGGACTTACAATCATCATACCTTTTGTAGACCATGTTCGTAGTGTTGTAAGTTTAAAAGAACAAACGATGGATATTCCACCACAAGGAGTTATTACAGAAGATAACGTTACAATTACTATAGATACTGTTGTATTTTATCAAATAACAGACCCAGCTAAAGCAGTATACGAAATCCAATCTTTAAGAAGAGGTATAGAATACTTGGCAATAACTACTATACGTGATATTGTTGGTAAAATGAACTTAGACTCTACTTTTAGTTCTAGAGATTTAATTAATAATCAATTAAGAGTTTTATTAGATGAAGCCACAGATAAATGGGGTTGTAAAGTAAATCGTGTTGAAATAAAAGATATTAATCCACCAGCAGATATTCGTGATGCAATGGAAAAACAAATGAACGCAGAAAGAAATAAAAGAGCTGCAATTTTACAAGCTGAAGGTGAAAAACAAGCTGCTATTACTCTTGCAGAAGGACAAAAGCAAGCTGCAATTTTACAATCTGAAGCCGATAGAGAATCTCGTGTAATACGTGCTGCCGGTGAAGCTGAAGCCATTCGTGAAGTTGCTGTTGCAAAGGCTCAAGAAATTCAAATGGTATTTGATTCTATAAAGAAAGCAAATCCAGATGATAAACTAGTGCAATTAAAATCTTTAGAAGCTTTAAAAGAAATTGCAAAAGGAGATGCAAATAAAGTGTTTATTCCTTTTGAGGCAACAAATACATTATCTAGCTTAGGTGCAATAACTGAGGTAATGAAAAAAGATTAATATTACCAAAAATACAGATAGCAAAATTTCTATCTGTATTTTTTTATTTATTTTGATTGACAAATTTATTTATTCGTTATATTATATATCCATATTGATAAAGAAAATTTAGGAGGTTTTTATTGTGAATTTAAAAAGGTTTTTTGTTTGTTTAATTTTAGCATTAATTTTAATTTCTTCTTCTGTCTTTGCTACTAATACTGCTGATAATGCTGTTAATCCTATACAAGTAGAAGAAACACCTGTAGATACAGCTACATCACCAACAGTTAATACAATTAATGAAGATTTGTACATATATAATACAGATTACTATTCATTAAATGATGTTGTTTATGGAAACGTTTTTGCATCTGTTAATAAATTTGTTACAAATCCTAAGAATAGTGGTGGCTTTATCTCTGGAAATTTGTTTTTAATTTCTGGTGAAGCCGTTATTGGTTCGGATGTTACTTATTCAAATAATCAAGATAGAAATGGGAATTATATAATAGAAGCTATTAATGCTAATTCAGTTATTAATGGTAATGTATATGTTTTATCTGATTCTTTTACTCTTCAGGCAGGTTCTGAAATTCATGGTGACTTATATGTAGCTGCTACTAATGTAAATATTGAACAAGATGCCGTTATTGATGGCAATATTTTCATTACTGCTTCTAATGTTAATTTGAATGGTCAAGTTAAAGGTTCTGTATATATTACAAGTAACAATCTTAATATGAATTTTTATACTTATATAACACAGGATTTATATTTAAATACAGAAAATGCTACACTTTCTGGAGTAGTACATAGAAATGCTTTTGTCACATCATATGACAAATTATTAACTGATTCTAATTTTAGAGTTAACCAAAATTTATCTGTAAATTTTGCTGATGATTTTACTTTCTCTGGTGAAGTTCAAGGTAATGCAACTATAAATGCCAGAAATTTAACTTTTAAAAATGATAATAATGAAACTTGCATAATCCGTGGTAATTTAAATTATGGAACTCAAACTGATACACAAATTCCAGATGGCGTTGTTGCTGGTCAAGTTTCTACTTCTGAGTTTATAGAAAGAACTAATAATGAATTTTCAATTGCTTCTTTATCATTGAAATTATTTGCTTTATTAGTTTATATATTTTTAATAGTTTTCTTAAGTAAACTGTTTGCACCAAATGCAGTAGAAAAAGTTTCTCAATTTAAACTTACAAATATTATTATGAGTTTAGGAGTTGGATTCATTTCACTATTTGCAATATTATTAGTATTTATGCTATTATGTTTCTCTATAATAGGTATTCCTTTAGCATTCGTATTTGTTATTGGATATTTATTCTTACTTGGTCTAGCTTTACCACTATTTGCTAATAATATAGCAAATGCAATAAAGTTTAAATTAAATATATATGTGAAATTATTAATTGTAACTGCAATTCTTTACTTAGTAAGCTTAATCCCAATAGTTGGTTCTATTGTAATATTTATATTCTTACTAATTGGTTCAGGTCAAATTTTACTAGAATTATTTAAGAGGAAAAATAAATAGAATAAATAACTAGTTATCCACATTATAGGTTGTGGATAACTAGTATTTTTTTAACTCTTGAATTGTTTTTTTATAGTCTGCTGAATTTATTATGCAACTACCTACTACAAGAATGTCAGCTCCTACTTCTTTTAATATATTTACATTTTCAATATTTATTCCTCCATCTGCTTCAATATATGTTTCTAAGTTATTTTCATATAAATATTTTTTTAGTTTGCTAATTTTTTCTATTGTTTGTGGAATTAGTTTTTGTCCTCCTTTTCCAGGTTCTACTGTCATTACTAAAAATAGGCTTAAGTTTGGAAGAAATTCATAAATTTCTTCTACTTTTGTTCCTGGTTTTATTGATAAGCCACACATTATATTATTTTTCTTTATGTATTCTAAAATTTCTTTTACCTCTTGTTTATTCTTACAAGCTTCATAATGTATTGTTATGAAATGTGGACTTAATGGAATATATTTGTCAACATATTCTTTAATGTCTGACACCATAAGGTGTACATCTAATGGTAGATTTGACATTTGTTTTATGCTACTTGCATAGCTGTACATAAGATCTGAGGTGTTTTTTTCTACAAATTTCCCATCCATAACATCTATGTGATAATAATCTGTTTTTGCTACTTCTAAATCGTAAAAAGTTTTCATTGCATTTTGTTCTGCTACATTTAAAATTGATGTCGAAATTTCTATCATAGCTCTTCCTCCTTTTTATATTTATATTGCTAGTATATACTTTTAGCATTTCATTGTCAATAGTTATAAATTTTTCTGCACTATAGTAACTATATCTGTAATATAATCACCAATTACTGGTATATTCAATTTTATTAGTTTTTGTAAAACAATTATTAATATTGCTGATATAATAGTTATTCCTACTCCTATTCCTACTCCTCTAAATATTCCTGCTAATAAATTTCTTTTTATTATTTCTTTTTTATTTCCAATTAGATATGACATTTCTATTATTCTAGATTTCTCTAGCTTTTCATTTATACTATCTATTTTTTTGTTTATTTTTTTATTAAACATAAATAAAACACCCTACTTTATTTTGGGTGTTTTTATTATTATTTATTCAGTTTCCTCTATGTTTTGCTGAATCAAGTCATTTATAGTTTCCAAGTTTTTTTCTTCTTCTACTAATTTTTCTAATTCTGTTATTAATGTTTGCAACCTATCTATATCTTGACCTATTAGCTCCCAGTCATTACTTTCATTTGACTGTGTTAGATTATTATTTGCTTTTATTATTTCTTCTATCAGGTCTTCAATATTATCTGTTTCTATTTCTATACTTACCGCTTCTTGTGATAATAAATTTGTTAAAGCTTCCTCTATATTATTTCCTATTGCAACTTTATTTCCTGAGGCTACTATTACTTTTTTTAGCATTGGAGAGGCTTTATTTTCATTTTGTAAAACCTGAAATATTGGTTCTACATATAAAAGTGTGTTATTTACTGGAATTACTATAATATTTTTTTCTATTTTTGTTCCTGTAACTTCTATTGTTTCTAATTCTGCAGATATTTTTTCGTCCTGTTCGATTAGGGTGTCTAATTGTAGTGTTCCTAAAATTGCAGCATCTTTATTAAACTTATATAGTTTTAGTTCCTGCTCTCCTTCTTCATTATATGAACCTACTAGATATGCATTTATGTTTTGCTTTTCATTAACTGTATATGGTAATACTAATCCTAAAATAGTTTCATCATTATCTACCGTTTTTACCGCTGTATAATATGGATTAATATCTGTTCCAACTAATGTTGTTACTTGGCTTGTATTTTCTTTTGCTGTATCCCAAACATCATCTGATCTATATAAAACTTCTGGCTGAACTTGATGATATTGTTTTAGAATGTCTGCTTGAATATTATATAGATATTCTGGGTATAGGAAATGCTTTGATATATCTTCTGGTATTTCTGCGTTTAAGTCTTCAAATAGACTTGGATACATATTCCAATATGCCATTACAATTGGATCTGTTCTGTCTGTTATATAAAATTGCATTGTTCCATCATAACTATCGACTAATACTTTTACAGAATTTCTTATATAATTTATCTTTTTTATTGTACCATTATCTTGTACTAGATTTGTAACTTGAGAATATGGATAACTATTTGAAGTTGTATATGCATCTATTACCCATACCATTCTTCCTTCATCAGTTATTACCATATATGGATTTTGGTCATATTCAAGATATGGCATAACCTTTTCTACTCTTTCTAATATATTTCTTTTTATTATTATATTGCTGTCTTTTGTTATATTAGTAGAAAACGCAAGTTTAATATTTCCTTCTTTTATTCCTAAAACTAGTCTATCTAAGAATCCTAATTTTATTCCTGCTTCTCCATCATAAGTATTGTAACTATTAGTTGTACTTGTTAATGGATAATCATATTCTGTGTTATTTTTTACGTTTGTTGCAATTACCTCATTTGTTTGAAGTCCGAAATATATTCTTGGTTGTGTTATTTTTATATTATCTTCAGTATCAGTAAATCCACTTTTAATGTATTTTAGTCCTCCATTTTCAGATGTGGTTGAAGCTGATGTTATGATTGCACCATATCCATGGGTATATTCGTATGTTTTATTGTTATATGTTCTTGTTTCATTACTTATAATCTCACGTGGACTTACATATACTAATGTTTTATTCCCATCTATATCATAAAGTCCAAGTTGTGTTGACCCGAAAGTATAATATCCTAAGCTTGTCTGATATTCTTCCAAATGTGTTAATACTCTTGATTTATTATAGATATTTATGTTTTTTATAACATCAGAATTTTTTTCTATGTCTTCAGCTGTTATTGTTCCTGTATTTTCTAATTCTATCTCTTCTATTTCAATATCATATGCTTGTTTTGTAAATTGTATATTTGTTTCAATATACGCTTTTTGTTTATCAAGTTCATTTTGTTTTAAGTATAAAACATCTGTTAAAAATACAACTCCAAATAACCCTACTAAATAAATTGGTATTAATAATATGCTATAACATGCCTTTCTATATTGCTCTTTTCTGCATTTTCTTAATGCACTTATTGCACATATTATTATAAATACTGAGAATATAATATATCCCCATTTTTTTATTGTTACATCAATAAAGCCTGCACCATAAAGTGATGTTCCATTATTTGTAGATGTGAATTTTCCAAGTACTATATCTTGGACCATTATTATAGCTAATAATGCTATAGCAATTATTATAGCAAAAGCATTTCCTACAATTTGTTTTATAAATGTATTCTTTTTTAATGTTTCTATGCTTATTCCTTTGTCAAAAAATTTATGAAAACATAGCAAATAATATGCTGTTATATAAATACACATTATAGCCATTACAATAATAAAGCTATATAATATTGCTTCTATAAATGGTTTCTGAAAAACATAATATCCTATATCTAAATTGAATACTGGTTCAGTTTCTACAAAATATGTTTTATTAAAAGCAAGTATTGCTTTTTCTGTAATAACACTTGAAAATATTAGTCCTGCTATTACTGCAAATGCTAATGATATTGATTTGTTTGGAAGTTTTGGCATTTCTTTATTTTCTTCTATGAAGAATTTCTTTAATCCTTTTTTTATGAATACTGTTGTTATGTATGTTAGTAAATATATAATAGCAAAACTTACTACAAATACATACATTCTTTGTTCTAAATTATGTTTAAATATTTCTACATATTTTTCGCCTATACCCAATATTTGTAAATATTCTCCTCTAATATTTATATAGCTATATATTATAAATGCTATTATAAATAATATTACAAATATTACTCTTTTTCTTATTTTCTTTTTCATTCATACCTCCATTCATTTCTATATATTTTCTAAATTTATTCTATAATTGCATTTACAAATTCTTCTGAATTAAATATCTCCATATCATCTATTTTTTCTCCAACTCCCACAAATTTAACTGGAATTGAGTTTTCATTTACTATTCCTATAACTACTCCACCTTTTGCTGTTCCATCTAATTTTGTAAGAACTAGTCCTGTTATTGGAACTACTTCTTTAAATGCTTTTACCTGTAAAATTGCATTTTGACCTGTAGTAGCATCAATGACCATTAAAGTTTCTTTTGCAGCATTTGGTAGTTCTTTTTCTATTACTCGTCCTATTTTTAATAACTCGTCCATTAAATATTTTTTTGTATGAAGTCTTCCTGCTGTATCACAAATTAATACATCTGCATTTTTTTCTTTTGTAATTTTTATTGCATCATATACAACAGATGCTGGATCTACTCCTTCTTGCTTTTTTACTATATCTACTCCTGCACGGTTCGCCCAAATTTCCAATTGTTCTACGGCCGCTGCTCTAAATGTATCTGCTGCAGCTACTACTACTTTTTTTCCACTTTTTTTTAGGTTATTTGCTATTTTCCCAATTGAGGTGGTTTTTCCTACTCCATTTACTCCTACTACTAAAATTACTGCTGGTGTAGTTTCTAACTTTAGTGCATTATTCTCTTTATCTAATATGTTTTTCATTTCTTGTTTTAATGCAGTTTTTACACTTTCTTCATCTGCGATTTTTTCCAGTTTTATTCTTTCTCTTAATTTGGATATTATTTCTGTTGCAGTTTCTACACCTATATCTGACATGATTAGTATTTCTTCCAATTCTTCTAGTAATTCTTCGTCTACTTTTCTAAAGTTGCTAAATATACTATTCATTTTTTCGTTAAAAGAATTTCTGGTTTTACCTAGTCCTGATTTTAATTTGTCAAAAAATCCCATTTTTTCACCTCATTTTTATTTTGGAGGGACGAGTTTTTTCTCGCCCCTTTATCCTAACGGTTTTCTATTATTATGAAATATCTAATGTTGTTGTTGAATTTAAGTTCATGTCCTTTTTAGCTCTTTCTACACCATCTATTGTTACTCTTATTCTTACTGTTCCTTCTCCATCAAAATTAACTGTTACATTGCTTGAATCTTCACTTACTTCTTTTGATTCTACTGTAACTTCATCTACTGTTACTACTAATTTCACTTGTTTTGGTGGTACTAAAACTTCCTTTTCTTCTCCTGTTTCTTCATCTACTACTTTTTGATATGTTGGTTGATATCCTATTAATGAAGCTACATTTATATTTATGGTACCTCTTTTCATCTCTTCATATTCATTTATTGTTATTGTTATTTCTGAATTTTTATCTACAAAACTATGTGGAGATATACTTTGTTCTACTACTCCTTTACCTTGGCTTGAATCTGTTATTTTAAATGTTGCTTTGTATGTCAATTTTGCTTCTGCTATTTTTGCTTTTGCCTCTTCTTCTGAAAGACCGCTTAAATCTGGTACTTCAACTTGTTCTATCCCTAAACTTACTTTTATTGTTATATCACTTCCTGCTAAGACTTCTTCTCCTTCTTCAATGCTTTGTTCTATAACAACTCCTGCTTCAATTTCATCACTATAGTCTTCTTCAACAATTACATTTAATCCCAAATCTTTTGCTTCTTTTGTTGCTTCATCTTTTGTCTTGCCTACTAATTTAGTAACTGTTACTATTTCCTGTCCTTTACTTACTACTACATTTATTGTACTACCTTCTTTAACTGTAAAGTTCGGTTGATATGTTGGATCTTGAGATATTATTTTTCCTTCCTCAATTTCTACATCATATTTTTCTTCTGCAACATTTATTGTTAGGTTTGCTTCTTCAGCTTTCTTTCTTGCTTCTTCAAGTGTCAAACCTGTAAAGTCTTGTAATACAACATCTTTTGGGTTTCCTATATTTAATACAGCTAATGTTATTCCTATAGTTGCAAAAAATATAATTATAAATATAGCTACTATTAATGCTATTTTTACAGCTTTGTGTTCCGCTAAAAATTTTTTAAATTTTGCAAATTTCTTTCCTTTTTTTGTATTTTTTTGCCTATCTTCTATCTTGTGTTCTATGTTGTTATTTTCAATATTTTTAGCTACTTCTACTTCTGGATTTTTTAGTATAATGTCTAAATCTCGTATCATCTCTGTTGCAGTATTATATCTCATACTTGGTTCTTTTTCCATTGCTTTCATTATTAAGTCATTTAAACTTTGTGGAATAGCTGGGTTTAATTCCTTTGGTTCTACTGGTTTTTCTTGCATATGTTTTAATGCTACAGATACTGGAGTATCTGCGTCAAAAGGTACTTTTCCTGTTACCATTTCATATATAACTACTCCCAATGAATATAAGTCTGATTTTGCATCTGTATATCCTCCTCTTGCGTGTTCTGGAGAAAAATAATGTACTGAACCAATTGTTGTACCAAACGCTGTTATTGTAGAATTTGAAACTGCTTTTGCAATTCCAAAATCTGTTACTTTTGCTACCCCGTCTTCTGTTATTATTATATTATGTGGTTTTATATCTCTATGAACTATATTATTTCTGTGAGCTATTTCTAGTGCTGATGCTATTTGTTTTGCAATTTTTACAGACCATTTCCAGCCCATTCTTCCATCTTCAATTATAATCTCTTTTAATGTTTTACCCTTTATTAATTCCATTACAATATAATATAAGCTTCCTTCTTTTCCTACATCATACACAGAAACTATATTAGGATGTGTGAGGCTTGCTGCAGATTCTGCTTCAGTATTAAATCTTTTTATAAATTCATTGTCTGTTGTATATTCATCTCTTAATATTTTTACAGCAACAAATCTTTTTAACACTAAATCTTTTGCTCTATATACTGTTGCCATTCCTCCGCTTCCTATTTTTTCTATAATTTCATATCTATTCCCCAATAGCTTTCCTTCTAAATTCATCTTCTTCACATTCCTTTCACGAAGTATATGAATACCTCTTTTTTCTAGTTTTTAATTATAATTATTGTAATATTATCATATCCACCTAATTCTTTTGCTTTTTTTATTAGATTTTGTGTTGCGTTTTCTATGTTTTCTTCTACTATATTATATATTTCTTGTTCTGCTATCATATTAGTTAAGCCATCTGAACAAATTAAAATTATGTCTTCTGGATTAAAGCCTTTTACCATGATGTCTGGTTCTATTTTATCTTCACATCCTAATGCTTTCATTAACATATTTTTCTTTGGATGATTAATCGCTTCTTCTTTTGTTATAGTTCCATCTTTTACCAATTTTTGTACATAACTATGGTCTACTGTTATCTTTCTCATAATGCCTTGCCTTATTCTATAAATCCTGCTATCTCCAATATGACCAATATGCGCTCTATTATTATATATTAGACATATCTCTAATGTAGTACCCATTTGTTCTAATTCTTCTTCTTGTTTTGACTTTTCATATACTACATAATTGGCATATTCCATTGCCCTTTTTATAATTTCTAATATTTCTTCTTTTGAATATTGCTTTTCGCTGTCAAAGTTTTCTTTTATATATTCTGCTGCACTCATACATGCTAATCTGCTTGCAACTTCTCCACCTGTGTAGCCTCCCATTCCATCTGCAAGAATACACAATTTACAATTTTCATTTTCCTCTAATATATAGAAAGAATCTTGATTTATTTTCCTTACATTACCTATATCTGTTTCAGCATATATTTTCATTTACTCACCTCTTTTTTTCTTAGTTGTCCACAAGCTGCATCTATGTCTGATCCTAATTCTCTGCGTATTGTTGCTACAATTCCATGTTTGTTTAAATAATCTCTGAATTTTATTATACTTTCATTGGAACTTTTATTAAATTTTCCATCTTCAATTTTGTTTATTGGTATTAAATTAACATGGCAAAGTGTTCCTTTTAATAATTGTACTAGTCCCTTAGCATCTTCTAAACTATCATTGTTGTCCTTTGCAAGTGCATATTCAAATGAAATCCTTTTATTTGTTTTTTCTATATAGTATCTGCACGCTTTCATTAATTCTTGAATATTATATAAATTATTTATTGGCATCATGCTACTTCTTTTTTCATTTGAGCTACTGTGAAGTGATATTGATAGTGTACATTGTATGTTTTCATCTGCTAATTTATATATGTTTGGAACTATACCACTTGTAGAAATACTTATGTGTCTTGCTCCCATATTTATTCCTTTAGGGTGGTTTAATAGTTTTATTGCTTTCATTACATTGTCATAATTATCTAATGGTTCGCCTATTCCCATAAACACTAAATTTGAAATTCTTATATTTTCGTCTCTTTCTATTGCTAATAGCTGTTCTACAATTTCCCCTGGTTCTAAGCTCCTTGCAAATTTTACACCTGTTGAAGCACAAAATTTGCATCCCATTTTACAGCCTATTTGTGTAGAAACACATATTGTCTTTCCATATTTATATTCCATTAACACTGACTCTATTGCATTATTGTCTAAAACATCAAATAAATATTTTTTTGTTCCATCTTTTGATTCTTGTTTTTTTATTATTTTAAAAACATGTAAATCAAAATGCTGTTTTAGTTTTTCTCTTAAACTCTCTGATAGATTTGTCATCTCATCAAAGCTAGTAACATTTTCTTTATAAATCCAATGGAATATTTGCTCTGCTCTAAATTTCTTTTCTCCGTAAATCTTCTAGTTTTGTTTTTAATTCATCTAAATCATAATTTTTTATATTATCTTTTATCATAAAATTCCTTCTATTTTTAATTTCACGAATATATTTTACCATATATGTATAATTTATACAAGTTCAATTACATAAAATTTTATTAAACAGTATTATTTTCAAAATGGCTATATTGGAATAGTATTGTAGGGGCGAGCAATGCCCGCCCCTACGTGGAAAATATATATTAATCTAATTCTAATGGTTCATCATTAAAATTTATATAATCTCCATTATATTCTATTATAAAAGTCCTTTCTCTTCCATCATCTGAGCCATCTTCTGGCTTATCATTAGTTGTAATTAGGTAACTGTCTATATCGTACCTATCTGTGCCTGGTATTTTTATAAATTCTATATAATTATTATTTTTAAACATATATGGACTTTGGTTGTCATATACATACAATCTATACAATGTCTCAGATTTTTGTTCTAGTGCATATGCATTTATTGTATGATATGCTTTATCTCTTGCCTGAATTGTTACTATTTTTTTGTTATTAAACAATAATTTTAAATTTTGGATTGTATCTTCTGTTACCTGATTTTGAATATCTATTTCATATGTTCCTGCATTTAATTTTTCTACTAACATAGAGAGTGTATTTTTATTGTCTAATGCCCAATAATAGAATATGCTATCTATTAGCTGAGCATCAGCACTATTTGTTTTTAAGAATGTTTCGTTAATAATTTTATTGTTTAAATAATCAGTATCCATATAATATTTTAATTCTGTTGTTGTTGGATAGTAAAAATATGGTAATGCTTTTTCAAATACAATATCTAATGCTGAATCTGTAATATTATAGCTGTCTATATCATAGAATATTCTAATTTTGCTATTATCAACTGTTCCATCTGAATTTGTTACATCTTCATATGCTACACTTCTATCACCTTTTAATGATTCTATAATTAGTGCTCTTGTACGATTATATTGATCTACTGAGAAAGGATAATTTACGCTTACTGTTTCCATTCCGCTTTTTGGTATTTCTTCGCCATTATAAATTCTTTCTGTTATATATGCTATTCCATTACATACTCCTGCAGTTCCTTTTACTGATAAGTTTTCAAATTGAAATGCATTTTTATTTAGTTTAAACCCTGAGTCCCAAACTCCTAATGCTTTTTCTCTATTTGGTCCTTGTGCTGAATATAATATACTTTTTTCATTTGCTCTTGTAGGATCTGATGGCATTTTATAGTATTGCTCTTTTGTAAACCATGTTTCAGCAACTTCCCCTACTTCTTCTTTATCTGATTTTCCATCTCCATCTGTGTCTGCATTGTATGGGTTTGTATATACTATTTTTCCATATTTATTTCTCATTCCTCCAAGTTCGATTTCATCTGGAATTCCATCTCCATCTGTATCTACTGAACCATCTACACCTATAGATACTTTACTAATTTGTTTAAAAATATCTATAATTTCATCTGTACTTATTGTGTAAAAACTTCCCCCTGTTTCAAGTGCAATATCTGATATATCTTGGGTGTTGTTTTGGTTTGTATTGTAACCAGTGTTTAAAAATATTGTGTATATTGTTATGTTTTTGTCTATAGCATCACTAATAATTTCTTCTTTCTTGCTTGATAAACCAGCATCTTCTCCATCTGTTAATAAGACTAGAACTTTATAATTTCCATTTTCTTCACTTAATGTAGTTATTCCTGATGATACTCCATTTGTTATATTTGTTCCACCTGAACTTCTAAAATCATCTTTCCAATCTTCTGATAGCTCATCTTTTAATTCTTTTATTGTATTTGCTGAACTTTCAAATTTTATAATAGAATAATTGTCTTGGTTTCTTAAAATGTCTATAAAGTTTTCTACTGCTTCTATTCTTAGGTCTTGTGGGTCATTTGATGTCATGCTTCCTGAATCATCTATTACAAATGATATATCAAAAGCATCTGCATCATTTCTTACTCGTACTACTCTTTGGTTCCAAGCAGCTTCCCAAGTTTCCAAGTCTACAATAATATATTCACTAAAATGTTCTGTTTTGAATTCAATTGTACCATTTTCTATATCAACACTTGAATCCATTACTATCATTTCATCCCTATCATCATCGTACCATAGAACTCCTAAATTTTCTTCATTAACATCATTTAATTTTTCTTTATCATATTTCATTGTAACAGTTGCTTCTTTTAGTTGAAAATTGAAAAAATTTCCTGATATATCTATACTTTGACCAGCATTTCCTACACACTCATTTATTTCTGCTTCTGTATTGGTTAAATCTTTTATTTCTATCTTGGATAATGGATTCCCTTGAACTTCATAATCTATCTTTATTTCACTTACTAAGTTTCCACTATCTAATTTTATTACTGTGTTTTTATTATATGGTCTTATAAGAATAAAATAGATAATTAGAAAATTTAGTATAATTAATAAAAGCATTATTTTATTAAGATGTTTTTTGAAAAATTTTTTCACAATTAATCATTCCTTCCTAAAATTTATTTTATTTGCTACATATATTTTTTAATTGTTTTTATAATCTTCATAATTTTCCTTTGTTGTAATTACAAAGTCTTTATAATTATCTTCTTCTGTAATTTCAATTTCTAGGACTCCATTTTTATTTGTATATGAATCAAATTCTTTATATTTGTTTCCTTCTCTTACTAATAAAATAGAATTCTCATTATTTGTATTATATTCTACTTTT
This sequence comes from uncultured Clostridia bacterium, assembly GCA_944390405.1. Taxonomy (GTDB): domain Bacteria; phylum Bacillota; class Clostridia; order TANB77; family CAG-508; genus UMGS1781. The sequence goes on from CALXPS010000013.1 coordinate 22,214, forward strand.
CCTTCAAATCTTAATAAATTAAACACTGCATGTGTTGAGTTTACTTTTGTGTCTCTACTAAACTCTTCTAAATCCCCATAAATTTCTGATTCTAAGTCATTTGGAATTAATGTAACATTATAATTTATCTTTACCTCTTCAACATCCATTTGATTTTCATCATATTTTGTATTAACATCTAAATCTTTTTCTATCTTTATATAATCAGATATTCCATCATCTGCTGTTGAATATTTTAATGGATTTGAATTATAAACCCTTGCTTCTTGATAATCTGTTAAACCATCTCCATCTGTATCAGATGATATTAAACTTGTGCCAAGTTCTGTTTCTTCTTGATTTGTTAATCCATCATTATCGTAATCTAAATATTGATTTTCTTCTGTTAGTGTAAATTCCAATTCTTCTGGTATCATATAATCTGATAGAGTATCATTTTGTATTATATCTACTTGTTGCTCATCTTCTACATGTTTTTCTTCATAATCTTTAGAACCATGTGACATTTTTCCAAAAACATTAAATGCCACTAACACTAAAATTGATATTATCAATACTACAAAGAGAATTATTGTAATTTTTACTTTTATTTTATAAACTTTATCTTTTACCTTTTCTTTAGATTTCTCTTTTTCTTGCTTTCTGAATTCTTCTAATTCATAACCACATTTGCTACAAAATTTACCATTCCCTGGATTTTCGCTATTACATTTTGGACATTTCATTTTTCTTTTTATGTTAATCTTGTGGATTAACATTTCCCCCTTCCTTTTTTATTAATTCTATCACTTTTATTCTTATGTTGCAATAAGATTTTTATGAAAGTTAAAAAACTGCTGTAAATATTTTTCAGCAGTTTTTCTATATTATATACTATATGAGTCTAACATCCATCCACCCATATATACTTGCATTAATGGTACTAAAACTACTAGTACTACAAAAATTAATACTATACCTACAAATATTGCTACAATTTGTGGTAATACTTTTACTATCTTTTGTATAATATTATCTATATCTATTTGCATATAATCATTTAGTTTTTCCATCATTTCTGTTAAATCAGTTTGCATACCTATTTTTAACATTTCTGTTATCATTGGTGTAGATAGTCCAGATTGTTCAAATGGTTCTATCCAAGATTGACCTACTAAAATGTTACTTAACGCTGATTCAATTAGTGATAGCATTACTAGGTTATTTGATATATTTTTACTTGTTTCTAATGCTTCTTGAATTCTTTGTCCATTTCTTAAGTTCAATAATATTGATTGAACTAATCTTGAAAAATCTATTGCATATATTAGTTTTCCGAATATTGGCATTTTATATTTAAAATAATGAAATTTGTATTTTCCTTTTGGTGTTTTTATGTATGCTAATATTGCTACTATTACCCCAAGAATTATAGCAACTGGTATGTACCATATTTCAGTCAAGAAATCTAGGAAATTAGAGAACCATATTGTTAATGGTGGTAATTGTTCTTTTGATCCAAAGCTATCAAACACTCCTTGTATCATTGGTACTGATATAACTGTACCAACAACTGCTAATAACATTAAAAGACAAAATTGTACTAAATTTGGTATTAATATTTCTCTTAATTTTTTATTCATAGCTTGTGTATCTTCTAAGTATTGAACAGCTTGTTGTAATGCATTAGTAAGAGAACCTGATAATTCTCCAACTTTAATCATATTTATATATATTGGTGGAAACACTGATTCGTAATATTCCATAGTTGTGTACATATTTTCACCAGCTTCTACTCCAACTAATATATCTTCTACTATTGATCTTAAACTTGGATTTTCTATTGTTTCAATTACTGTTGATAATGCATGTATATTGTTAAAATTTGATTTTTTTAGTAAATAGAAGTTTTGAGTAAAAACTAATATATCACGTTTTTTTATTGCTCTATTTTTTTGTAAAGAAGCATCCATTCTTTTAAAGATACTATCTTTTTTATCTATATTTTTTCGAATTTGATCTGCCCTTACTTGTTTTAATACACTATTACTTGTTTCTATATTTCTTCTTTGTTTTTTTCTTCTTTTACTAGCTTTTACATTAATAGATGTTATTGAAATTGGCAGTAATTCATTATTTTTTAATTTCGCAAGTAAAGCATATCTACTTGGTGCATCTGCTCTATATTCTACAATATCGCCTGCTTTTGTAACAGCTCTATATTTATATAAAGGCATTTATATTTCCTCCATTCTGCAATTAAAGTTCTACATTTTTTTCATTTTCATTTGCATAATTGTTCTATTTAGAACTTCTAAATTTTTCTCTTCTAATTGTGATTTTGCTTGTTCTAGACTTATTTTATTGTTTACATATAATTCAGCAAGAGCATTTATTAGACTTACATTTCCTTTTGATAAGTTACTTTGTATTGCATCTTCTAATTCTGATACACTAAACTTTTCTTTTCTTATGCAACCTGCAACTACATTGTCTACAACCATAACTTCTGGTAATAAAACTAATTTTTCATCAGTACCTTTTATTAATCTTTGTGATATGATTAATTTTAAAAGTGATGATAATAAATATTTAACAGAAGCTTGATCTCTAATTTCATAAAAGTTTATTATTCTATCTATTGTTTCAGCACATGATTTTGTATGTAATGTTCCTAATACTAAATGTCCTGATTCTGCCATATCAATTGCTGCTTCCATTGTTTCTTTGTCCCTAATTTCTCCTATAACTAATATATCGCAATCTTCTCTTAATGCATTTTTTACTCCATCTCTATATGTTATTACATCTTTGCCTTTTCCTACTTCTTTTTGTATTATTAATGACTTTTGTGACGTGTGTTTATATTCTACTGGCTTTTCTAATGAAAGAATTTTTTTATTTTCAGTTTGGTTTACTTCATTTATTAAAGCATTTAATGTAGTTGTTTTTCCTGAATTTGTTTTTCCTGTTACTAGCATAAGTCCTTGTGGTTGATACATCATTTTTCTTACAACGTCAGGAACTCCAAGTTCATCAAATTTAGGTAATTCATTTTTTATTAATCTTAATGTTGCTACTGGCATGTCATTTGCAGATGATATATTTACCCTAAATCTTATTCCACCAAATTCATATGAAAAATCTATTTTCTTTGTGTTTTTATATTCATCATCTTTATCAATATTTCCTCTTACAAAGAAATCATACATTTCATACAAATCTTCTTCTTCTAAGATTTCTTCTTCTTCTATTTCACTTAAACTTCTCATTATTCTTAATATAGGTCTTTTACCTGTTACAAAATGAACATCTGATGCATTTAATTTTATAGCTCTAGTTAAAATTCTATCTATATTTATCATACTTTTTTCTCCTCATCCGTAAGTATATAATATTTTCTAATATATTGATATTTTTTTATTTATTTCTTCTAATGTGGTTATTCCTCTTAATAACTTATTTATTGCATCTACTCCTATTGGCTTAAATCCTTTTTGAATAGCTGCTTTTCTAATATCTAAACTTGATTTACCTTGAATAATCATTTCTTTAATTTCATCTGTTAATGCTAATATTTCAAATATGCCTATCCTACCTAAATAACCTGTATTATTACATTCTTTACAACCTATTGGTGTATAAGTAAACTTATCTTTGAAATCAACTTCTATATCATATTTTGCTAAATATTTTTGTATTATGTCTTTCTCTTCTTCTGTAAATTCTCTTTTACTAGCACACTTTGTACAAATCTTTCTTACTAATCTTTGTGATATGGTTGTTGCAAGAATACTTGATATGTCATAATCTGATATCCCCATTTTTCTTAATCTCGTTATAACCTCTATGCAATCTATAGTATGTATTGTTGATAAAACATAGTGACCTGTTTGTCCTGCTTGCATAGCTATTTCTGCTGTTTCCCTATCTCTAATTTCTCCTACTAATACAATATCCGGATCTTGTCTTAATACTGTTCTTAAAGAGTCAGCAAATCTAAGTTTTTCTGATATCTCTATTTGGTTTAAACCTGGTATACGTATTTCTACTGGATCTTCTATTGTTGTTATATTAATACTTGGATCATTTAAGTAATCTATTATACTATATAATGTTGTTGTTTTTCCTTCTCCTGTTGGAGCTGCAATAATTGTTATACTATTTCTTTTATTCAATTTTTTTCTAATTTCTTCATCTGTTTGTTCTAATCCTAGCTCAGTTAGACCTCTAATATTCATATTTTTCTTTAGTAATCTTAACACAAATTTTTCACCATAAATGTTCTTTTGTGAAGATACACGAATATTATAATCTGGGTACAATACAATTCTACCATCTTGTGATTCTTGTTTTTCTTGGAACATGTTTGATATTGCTTTTAATCTTCCTACTATTTGAGATTGTTTTTCTTTTTTTATTTCTGTAGCTTTAATTAATTCTCCATCTATCCTATACCTTACTCTTATAGTTTCTTCTAATGGTTCTATGTGAATATCACTTGCTCTTTTTTTCATTGCTGCTTTTATAATACTATCTACTAATGTTGTTGCATCTTCTCCAGTATCAATATTTTCTGAATCTGTTCCTTCTAAAGTATGGAATACACTTCTTATGTTACTCTCAAATGTTATGTATTTATCCATAACATAACCTTTATTTAGCAATATTAATCTAACTGCTTCTGTTGCTGCATTAGTACTATTATCTGAAAAGCATACTTTTATTTTGTCTCCATTTATTTCAAATGGTATTGCTTTATATCTTTTTGCCATTTCTAATGCAATATATTTTTTCACATCTATTTTTATATCATTATAAGAAAACATTATTGCTTTTTCTTTCAGTATTTCTCCAAGCACTTGTAAAAGCAAGTATTGATCACATAAATGCAACGTATTAATTATTTCTATTATTTTCTTATTTGGGTTTCTTCTTTGATATTCTAATGCCTTATCTATGTCTGCTTGTGTTAATATTCCTCTTCTTACCAATTCTATTCCTATTGGTCCTCTTCTTGAATCCATAATATAGACTCCTTTCGTTTATTTATATAATATAATTATAATATACTTTTGTTATTTTTAAAATAATTTTTTCAATATTCCAAAAATTTACATTTATCTTACTATTCTAATATTTGCTCCACTTCTTGCATATTCGCTTTCTTTATTTTTGTTATTTCTGTAGAATATTTTTTGTCTTCTAAATTATTTTCTATTGTTAAAGTTATTAATTTAATTATATCTAATTTTCCTTCATTTCCAGCTATTTGATTATAACTTTGCACATCAATGCCTATTTTATATGTTGTTGTTAGCTCTTGTGTGGTCGTTCCCGCACTTACCTGCTCTGAATTTTTGCTATTAACATAATTTATTAAATTTTCTTCCGTTACATCTTGATAAGGAAGTTTTTCAATATATTCTAGTATTTCTGTAGCAAAATCTAATTGTCCACTATTTATTTTAATTTTCGTGGATTCTAGAACAATGTTTACTATTAATGTAGTTATTATTCCTACAAATAGCAATATTATCAAAATTGCTATTATTGCATCTGAAACAATTATTCCTTTTTCTTTTTTCAATATCTTCTTTATATCCATATTATTCCCTTCTATTTCAGCTAAAATCATTTAGTTAGCTAACTAAAATCATAGTTACTTCAGAAATTCCTATTAATATAAATATTATAAAAGTGATTATTTTTAATTTTTCATTTGTTTTTTTATTGTTGTTAATAAATGTCATAAGTATAAATATTGGTATATATATAATATATCTATATATACTTGTATCCAATATGTATAGATATATCATATACGCTACTTCTGATATAATCCCAAAATTGAATACTGAGGTTTGTATTTTTTTGTTTTCTTTTAATATTCCTATTATAATAAAAATCGTACTGAAAAATAAAATTCCGAAAATTAAAGTCGCTATTTTTGAATATTCTATGTTAAGCAAATCTATATCTAGTAGAATTGCATATAGCAAAAATACTATACCTGATAATGTTTCTATAATAATATATCTTGGTCTTATTTTTTCTTTACAGTATCTACATTTTCCACCTAAAAATATATAACTAAATACTGGTATTAAATCCCAAAAATTTAATCTATGATTACATTTTGGACAATATGATCTAGTATGTGTTATATCTTGTTTTAGAGGAATCCTATAAACTGCTAAGGTATAAAAACTACCAAGCACAATACCAATTGCAAACATAAAAATGTATATTATTGTATTCAATTTTTTCTTCCTCTCCTGTTTTTTTATAAAATTAGGCATATACACTTTTAATGCATATGCCTATGCGCTTTTTCTATTATGCTCCTTCGTCTGTTCCATTCATTAAACTGTTAACATAGTTATCAATATCTGTTTTATTATTATTGATGTTAACATTAGTTCCTAATGTGCTTTCATCTTTTACAGCATTTTGTGTTTTTTTACCTGCTTCTGCTGCTTTATCTAATAATCCAGAGTTTATAACTACTGTTATAGAAACTGCAACTAATATTAACATAACGATGATTGTGATAATTAATGCAACTAATGTAATACCTTTTTGTCCTTTCATAAAACTCTCCCCCCTTTATATATTTTTTTGTTGTATATATTTAATTTAATAAATATTACCAAATTTAATTTTGTGTTTTACACTATTTCACAGTATTGAAGAAACCGTCTCCTTCATTTTGTTCAGAACCACTGGATGTATTTTCATTATTAGTACTATTTCCATTGCCAGTGTTGTTTTGAGAGTTTCCTCCATTTGATGATGGTGCAGCAAAAGGGTTTGGCTTTCCTTTGTTATAATCATCTGATTCTTCATATCTACCTAAATCTGTACTGTCTACTCTATATGTTTTAACTATATTCTGTGTTTCAGCAGCTGTTAATGTTTCATTTAATTCTTCAGACATTTCTTCTGATAAGGTGTATTCAGCTACTTTACTAGGTATTTTTTTGTTTGATGGTCTATAGTCGTAAAATACTATACCCAGTGTTAATATAATTGCTATAACTAAAAGTATTATAATAAATATTTCTTTAATTATTGATTTAATCATATTAAAATCTCCTTAATTGAATTCTATTCCTACTCCTTCTATTTTAAATGTTGCTTTTAATGTGTTTGTGTCTACAGAAGTACTGGTTTGTCCATTTTCTTCTTCTTCAGAGGTGTTCTCTGTAGTAGTTGTGTTTGGTGTTAATTTAAAGTTTTGTATTTTAAATCCTAATGTATCATCGCCTTCTATGTCATATATAAAGTCTGTTATACCTATATATCCACCTAATAATGTAATACTTAAATCATATTTATCTACTGTACTCGTATCTAATAAATCTAATTGTAAGTCTAGTCCATTATCTTTAGCATAATTTTCTAAAGTTATCCATAGTCTTTCTACTTTATATTCTTTTATTTCTACCACACCTAATTCTGCATTTTCTGAAATATAGCTTAATTTAGTTTCATACTTTTCTTTTGCTACTTTAAGGTCTCGTATTGAATTTTCTAATTTTTCAATACTCTGTGGGTACTCTTGGTTATTAATTTGCTTTGCCATATTAATTTGTGTATCTAATTCATTGTTGGCATCTTTTATATCATTAATACTTTTACTTTCCCATTTAGCAATTGTTACATTTTTTAGTATCACAAAGTATGCTAACACCAAAAGTAAGACAACTAAAATTGATATTAAAAACTTTTTCATTTTTTCTCCTTTACTAATATGGTAATTCACCTGTTATTGTTATATTAATTAAATCTCCTTGTTTTGTACCTTTAGTAGTTGTAATATTAGTTAATATACCTTCTTCTTCTAGTACTGCTTTAAAGTATCCTAATTGATCATATTTATTAGCTTGTGCTGTTATTGTTATGCTTTTACCTGATGCATTTTCTATTGATAGTAATTGAACTCCTGTCGGAATATTTTGCATTATTTTATTTAACAAATTAGGTATTGCATTTTTGCTTGAAAAATTTTCACTAATCTCAGAGTTTGCTTCATCAATGGAATCCACTATTCTTTGATATTCTGCAGTTCTATCATCTATTAATGTAGTATATTGTGTTATTTTTGCAATTTCTGCTTCACTTGCTTTTGTTACTTCCTCTGCCTCTGCTATTTTTTTATTTATTGCACTTGATAAAAATTCTGACATAGCAATGTATAATATTATGATTAGTAGTAACATTGCTACAATTCTTAGTAATGTTGTTTCTGCAAAATCTAATTCTGCATTTATTGCTTCTTTAAAAGTACGTTTTGGTTTTTCAGATTTTACTCTTAGCTTGCTAGATTTTATATCGCTAGTTAGTACTGTTAATATCTTTTGTAACGTTTGACCTCTATCACTAAAATTAGTTTCCTGATTTTTTGGTTCCAAACCTTGCATTGCTAATGCTATTGCTGAGTTAACTTCTATGTAGTCTTTGATGTTTATTTTAACATTTGTTTTCTCAATAAAGTATGGAACTAATATTTCGCATTTTTGGTCTATAAAGTTTTCTTGGAATAGCAAATCTATATTGTTTATTATAAGTCCCATTCCAGTTATATATATATTATTTATCTCTTCTACTTCACTGTCTCTAATGTTTTCTCTTACTTTTTCTATGATTTCAAGAAGTGAAGTTATAATTTCGTCTAAATATTCATTTCCTTCAATTTTTAAGTTTTGTCCAGCTTTTGTATATACAGTAGTATTCTTGCAAATTTCATATGCTCTTTTAACTGAATTTTCTTTTTCTGCTATTTGCTTTAGTATACCATTCATTCCTTGTTCTATCTTGTCTACTTTGTAAACACTGCCATTTATTACAGTAGTAATTTCTGTGTTTTCTTCAATATTTACTATTACGCAATTATCTTGTATCACAGTTTTATTTATGTTCGGAATAATTGTAGGCACAGCAAACATACCAGTTGATTTATATTTGTCAAAAAGTTGTATTCTCTCTACTAAATTTGCTTTGTCGATATATGTGTATATAACTCTAACTTTATCTCTATCTTCTAAATTAGGTGCTTTTAATCTTCTAAATTCTAATGTATTCTTATTTTTGTTATTATTGTTGCAGAAAAATTCAAATTCTGTACTAATTGCTTTTTCTAAGTCTTGTTTTTTTAATAAATTAAAAATGTTTGAGTATGTATACTGTTCTCCTTCTATATTTACACTTATAGGGACTTGATAACTATATGTTTCTTTTACTATTTGTTCTATTGTTTTTTCTACATCTGAATCATAGAATTTTACACCATATGCATCTACTTTAACTTTGTTATGTTCTTTAGAAATTTTAGCATATTTTATTAAATTCTTTTGAATATATATTCCTAAACAACCTTGCATTTTTTAACTCCTTAGTTTTCGTTCTATATAATATTATTTTAAACTATTTTCTTTTATAGTCAATAGTTTTGTCGAAAATGTAATATAATTGTAATATTTTTGTAATATTGGAGGTTCTATATCATATAATGTATATTTTTTGTTCTAATGTGCAAAATATATTTATGTTGCATTGATTGTAAGATTGGAGGTTTATTTATGAATGCTGAAAAACATTTGAAATTAACTGGTTATTCTGATGTTTCTTGGAAGGATGCTATTGTAAAAACAATTAATGAAGCTTCTAAAACAATAGATTATTTATCATCTGTTACCGTTTTAGAACAAAAAGCAAAAATTGATGGTAATAAAATTGTCGAATATTATGTAACTATAGATTTATCTTTCAATATCGATAATAATAGGGGGTGATATTTTGAAACAAATCAATACTAATAAAGAATATCAGGAATATGTTAAACAAAAATCTCCTAATTCACCTATATTAAAAAATTGTTTTAATAGCTTTTGGGTAGGAGGTTTAATATGTACCATTGGTCAAGTTATAATGGAAATTTGTAAATATAGGGGTCTTGATACAGAGATGAGTGCTACTATCGTATCGATTTCGCTTATATTTTTAAGTGCATTTTTAACAGCTCTTAATTTATTTAATAAAATTGGTAAGTTCGCTGGTGCTGGTTCACTTGTACCTATTACTGGTTTTGCTAATTCAATTGTTTCTCCTTCTATGGAATATAAATCTGAGGGATATGTTATGGGAGTAGGTGCTAAAATGTTTACTGTTGCAGGTCCAGTACTTGTATATGGTATTTCTACTTCTATTTTAGTTGGAATTGCATATTTAATTTTCAATGGCATGTAAATAAAGGAGGAATATAAGAATATGAAAAGGTTTGGTTCTCAAACTATAAAATTTGATAATCCCATTACTATATTAGAAACAGCTTCTATTGTTGGTCCTAAAGAGGCTGAAGGACCTATGGCAGATTATTTTGACAAGTGTTTAGAAGATGAATTCTGGGAAGAAAAAACTTGGGAAAAAGCTGAAAGTAAGATTATAAAAGAAACTGTTAATATGAATATTATGAAAGCAGGTTTATCTGCTACTGATATTAATTACTGTTTTGCTGGAGATTTACTTAATCAATGTATTTCATCAAGCTTTGGACTAAGAGAACTTGGTATACCACTTTATGGCATTTTTGGTGCTTGTTCAACTTTTGTTGAAGGTATGCAACTTTCGTCTATTTTTATTGATGGTGGTGCTGCAAGTCACTGTCTTGCTTCTGCTTCTAGTCACTTTTGTAGTGCTGAAAAGCAATTTCGTTTTCCATTAGAACTTGGAAATCAAAGGCCACCAACATCTCAGTGGACTGTTACAGGAGCAGGTTCTGCCATCCTTTCAAAAAGTGGAGATGGTCCTTATGTAACATATATTACTACTGGTAAAGTTATTGATATGGGTATTAAAGATGCAAATAATATGGGGGCTGCTATGGCACCTGCTGCTTTAGATACTTTAATTACTCATTTTAAAGATACTGGAAGAAATCCTAGTTATTATGATGCTATTTTAACTGGAGATTTAGGCTATATTGGGAAAGACATTCTCATAGATATGGCAATGTCTAAAGGTTATAATATCAAAGCTAATTATAATGACTGTGGAGTTTTAATGTTTGATAAATCTACTCAAGACACCCATTCTGGTGGTAGTGGGTGTGCCTGTTGTGCTACTATCTTTTCTGGATATTTGTTTAACAAATTAAAGCAAAAAGAATTGAAGAAAATTCTTCTTATTGCAACTGGTGCATTAACAAATTCTACAACTGCTCAGCAAGGTGAAAGCATTCCTGGAATTGCTCATGCTATTGCAATTGAGACAAATATATAATGTTTTTGCTTAACTGACAAAAGGTGAATGGTGAAAAAAAATGCTTTGTATTTTTCTATGGAGGTGAATAATATGCAGGATTTTTTTAATAATTTAGATTGGATGATGTTATTGCGTGCTTTTGTTATTGGTGGGACTATTTGTGTTGTTGGTCAAATTCTTATTGATAAAACAAAGCTTACCTCTGCTAGAATTTTAGTTGTTTTTGTTACTTTAGGTGCAATACTTGGAGGTTTGCGGAATTTACCAAAAATTAGTTGATTTTGCAGGTGCAGGCGCAACTGTGCCTTTAACTGGTTTTGGAAATTTATTGGCAAAGGGAGCAATAAAAAAAGTAGAAACAGATGGTCTTATAGGTGCATTTACAGGTGGTACAGCAGCAGCTGCTGGTGGAATTTCCGCTGCAATCTTTTTTGGCTATATTGCATCTCTAGTTTCAAAACCAAAAATGAAAAAGCAATAGTGCTTTTTCATTTAATACATATATTATTTTTTCTTCTTTACAGAAAACCCAAATGTCCCAATTTGTTTTCCCATTTCAAAATATTTACCATTTGCATATGCTATCAAGTTACATTTGGTTATATCAAATGCCCCATTTTCATCAATATATTGATTGTCTGCATCTATTGATAAAACATCTGCAATAAACATATCATGTGAACCCAATTTTTTTATTTTCTCTACTCTACATTCAATAGTTACTGGACTTTCTTTTATACCAGGACACTTAATATGATTTAATTTTTCTTTTGTTAAATTCATTTCTTTAAATTTATCTACTTTTGCTCCTGATTTTACCCCACACCAATCAGTTGCAAAAGCTAATTTTGCAGTTGTTAAATTTATTGCAAATTCTCCTGTACTTTTTATTATTTCATAAGAAAATCTTTCTGGTCTTACGGAAATATAAACCTTTGCTGGATTTGTATTTAAAATTCCTGTCCATGCAACTGTAATAATATTTGAATCTTCCATATCTCCACAACTTACCATAACTGCTGGTATAGGATATATAAATGTTCCTGACTTCCACTCGGTTTTGCTCATATTAGCCTCCTAATTTAAATATTTGTTTCTAGGTTGTTTCCATTTGTTTGTTTATTTCTTCTTCACTACTTCTCATTGCCAATATTGTTTTCTCAAATAATGTATCTAAATCCCATTCTAACATTTCAGCGCCCTGTTTTATAATATCTCTTGAACACCCTGCTGCAAATTTTTTATCTTTAAATTTCTTTTTTAAGCTAGATACTTCCATGTCTTGTACGCTTTTTGATGGCCTCATTTTTGCTGCTGCCCATATTAAGCCTGTTAATTCATCTGTAGCAAATAATATTTTTTCCATTATGTGCTCTGGTTTTATGTCTGAACATATTCCATATCCATGACTACATACAGAATGAATTATACTATCCTCAACATTATTTTCTTTTAGTAATTCAATACATTTTTTGCAATGTTCTTCTGGATATAATTCAAAATCAATATCATGCAATAACCCAACTATTCCCCAATACTCTCCATCTTCACTTAACTCCTTTGCAAAATATCTCATAACTCCTTCTACTGTTAATGCATGTCTTATGTGAAATTCTTCTTTGTTATATTTTTTTAAGATTTCTAAAGCTTCTTCTCTTTTCATATTTATAATCAGTCCTTTCGCTTTTTTACATAATATTTTTTTGTTAGAAAATGCTAATAATTTTTAAATTTATTCTTTTTTTCTTAAGAGCTATATTCTTCCATGTTTTCATTTACACAATATATATTAATATTCTTGTCATATCTATAGTCTCCTTGTGTAACGATTCTATTATACATATCATTAAATTGCTTTATAGTCTCTGGATTTTCACTAATATTCAACATGTAATTTTCTAAATCTTCATATTTTATTCTTGTATATTTATTGAAAAATCTTTTTCCCCTATATATTTCATTTTCTGGTATATAGATATTCCCTTTCATTCTTTTGTTTGTGAAATAAAATAGCATAGGTCGAAATTTATTTTTATCAAATATTTTTAGTTCTCTTACTAAATAAGCATATGTTTTTAATAATTTTCTATTTATATCTATAAATTTCCCTGTATCATGGTCATCATTATACTTTATTTCTACATAATATACCATGTTTTCATTTTTATCTTTAAATAATACATCTACATCATGTTGAAATTTTATTGTTTTTAAAGTTTTGTCAGATTCATTTTTTATTATTTGTTCCAATAATTTTTCATACTTCTCTTTTAATTCTTCATCAGTATATAAATTTACTTCACAATCTGTTATATATGTGTCTATTAAATTTTCTGTTTTTTCACTAATGTAGAACTTATTTGACCTTTTCCCAGAATAATCTTCTAATATTTCATTACTAGGATTTTCTAATAATATTTGATGAATAGCTTCTTCTATAAAATTTCCAAATTTAATATTCATAGATTGCATTATTCCTCCAAATATTCTATATTTTATTGGAATAAAATGAATCTTTTTTTCATGTTTTTTCTTTAACTGCTTAATTTTCTTTTCACTGCCAGATGTTTCTATCATTATTGCTATTGATTTTTTCATTATTTTGTCTAAAATATTTTCCATACATTTACTCCTAATTTTGAAAATTATTTTGAAATTTATACCTTAAAGAATTAAGTTCAATAAATTGATTGTTATCATTTATCCAAAAATAATCCCATCCGTTATTATTACTTAATCCTAGATGTTTAGCGGACATTTTATGTATTGATAAAATATCTTCTCCATCATTAATATATCCGTTGTTTTCTATAGTACCAATTTTTTCTTTATATTTGTTAAATACTTCTTGTCCTTCTTTTAAATATTTGACCTTCAATAATTTTTCCATTGGAACCTTTGGTGGTTTTATTTCTAATTTTAAATCTGATATATCATCATGTATAGTTTTAACTCTATCAATCCTCTCTTGTGCAACATTAATGTATTCTTCTTCTCTTTCTATTCCTATATAATTCCTACCAGTTAGTTTTGCCATAGCTCCAGTTGTTCCTGTTCCGAAGAATGGATCTAATACAATGTCTCCTGGTCTTGAAGAAGATATTATTACATTATATAAGAGTTTTTCTGGTTTTTGAGTAGAATGTACTTTTTTCCCCTCTTTATCTTTAATTCTTTCATTTCCTATACAGATTCCAATATTCCACACACTTTTTTCTTGTTTGCCATTATTTAAATGTTTCATGGTTTTATAATTAAATATGTATTTTGCATTTTTATTCTTAGTACACCATAATAGTGTTTCGTGAGAATTTTGAAATCTTGTGCCTCCAAAATTAGGAACTGCATTTGGTTTTGACCATATTACATCATTTAAAATCCAAAAACCTAAATTTTGCATAATATATCCTATTCTATAAATATTTTGGAATGAACCTATAACCCAAATGCTCGAATTTTTTTTCATTACTCGTTTACATTCTTTTAGCCAAGCCGTACAGAACTCATCATATTCTCTATAGTCGCTAAATTTATCCCACTCATCTTCAACTCCTTGGAATTTTGCTCCATTAGTTCTATGTAATTCGCCTTCTGTTTGCATAAAATAAGGAGGATCTGCAAATATTAAGTCCACACTTTCATCAGGTAATTTTTTTAAATTTTCAATGCAATCTCCTTTTATAATTTTATTTATATATTTATCTATTGTATTCATCAATATATTGCCTCCTGTTTATTAGTCGTCCCTTTAGCTAATTTTTATTATAACAATAAATGTCAAATATTGTCAATACAGAATACATAATTCTTCGTCTTTCTAATAAGTAAAAAATTATTAATTAATTATCTTCTCCAATAATTCTTTTAATTGAGTTATTTTATATTTATAATCGATATTTTCATTCTTTCTATTTATCCATACTGCTTTAATTCCAAGTTTTATGCATCCTGCAACATCTACATCTAATTTATCACCAATCATTATACATTCTTCTGGTTCTACTTTTAATTTCTTACAAGCTATTTGAAATATTTTTTCATCTGGTTTAGCAAAACCTACTTCACTGGATATTATAATTTCAGCAAAATATTTTGTTATACCTGTTTTTTCTATTTTTTTTCTTTGTTGAATACCATCTCCATTAGTAACTACTGCTAACTTATACTTATTTTTTAATTTTTCTAATACATCAATTGTATCACTAAATAATGTCCAATTTTTTTCATATAGCTCCAGATAAATTTTTAATTTTTCTTTCGCATCATTGTCTTCAATTTTTATCTTGAAATTTGAAAAAAGCTTTTTAATTCTCTCAATTCTTAATGTTTCAAAATTAATTATTCCTTTATAATATTTATCGTAAAGTTCTATTGTAATTTTACTCCATATTTGTGCAAATTCATTATCCTCTATGTCATCAAAGTTACTAAATAATTTTTTAAAATTACAAATTGCTTTATATTCTGCAGTTCTACTATCTACTATAGTATCATCTAAATCAAATAAAACTGCTTTTAACTTTGGATAAGTTTCCATTTTTATCATATCCTTTCTTTTATTTTAGTACCTGTATAATTCTTTATATCTTATTATTTCTGCTCTTATCACTCTACATATATTTTAAAAAATATGTTTTGTGTTGTCAAGTAATATTTTTAAATAAAATAAATAATTTGGTTGAAAAAAAATGAACAATGAAAATGTATTCATTGTTCATTATTCATCATCTACTATGCCAATAGGCAAACTTTGGCTCCCCAAGTTGGACTTGAACCAACGACCTATCGGTTAACAGCCGAGCGCTCTACCGACTGAGCTATTGGGGAATATATAAATAAATCTGGCAACTACTTATCTTCCCAGCAAGGTATCTCGCAAGTATTTTCAGCATCCGTGAGCTTAACTTCTGTGTTCGGT
>CALXPS010000014.1 GCA_944390405.1 uncultured Clostridia bacterium
TTAAAGGGATATAATATTAACGATGCATATGTTTCTGAATTACATGCAGGTTTTATAGTAAATAAAGGAAATGCAACTGCACAAGATGTTTTAAACTTAATTGAATATATAAGAACTGTAGTAAAAGAAAAATATGGAATACATTTAGAATTAGAAATAAAAGTGATAGGAGAATAATCAAGAAAGGGTTGACAAATTAAAATGAAAAGTTTTTTTGGATGGCTGAAGAATAGAACAAAAATTAAAAGATGGATATTAGTAATGCTAATAGGAATGATATTATCATGTTATGGATTTGCACAAGTTCTAGTTTTAGATAAACTAGAAGTTTCAGATATTGTAAAGATAGTAATTACATTTGTAACAGGAGTTACATTATTTATAATAGGTATAACATGTATACAAAAAAGAACATTAGAACTTGCAGTACTTCAAGATTCAAAAAGTGTAAAAAAGATAAAGAAATCTGTAGATTCCAAAGATATGGGACCTAAAATTGTAGTGATAGGTGGAGGAATAGGATTAAATAAAGTAATTACAGGGCTTAAAAACTATACAAGCAATTTAACTGCAATAGTAACAGTATCAAGTTATGGAAATACTAAGAAAAGAAAACCTACAGATGACATAAGAAATAGCATTATAGCATTATCAAAAAACAGTACAGAAATGGAAAAACTTATGAATTTACCAATAGATAAGGGAATAGTGTTTGGCGATATATATTTAGATTCAATAGGCAAAGCCAATAACGACTTTACAAAAGGTGTAGAAAAAAATAGCAGTATTTTATCTATGGTAGGAAAAGTACTTCCAGCAACTTTAGATGAAATGCACATATGTGTAGAGCTTGAAGATGGAACAGTTATAGAAGAGAAAGAAAAAATCGCTGAAATAACTACAAATAAAGTAACAAAAATAAACAGAGTATTTATAAACCCAACAAATTGTAGAACAGCACCAGGAATAGTAGAAGCAATAAAAGAAGCAGATGCTATAATTATTGGACCAGGTTCATTATATACAGAAGTAATACCAAATTTATTAATAAAGAATGTTGCAAGAACAATAAGAGAAAGTAAAGCATATAAAATATACATATCAAATATAATGACACAAAATGGACATACGGATGATTATAGCCTTTCAGATCATATTAAAGCAATAACAGAACATGCAGGTGCACAGATAATAGATTACTGTATTTGTGATAATGGGGATATAATACCAGAAATATTAAGAAAATATAACAAGGCGGGAGCAAGTTTAGTAGATATAGATAAACAAAATATAAAAGATGTAAGAATAATAAAAGCCGATGTTTCATACACAGAAGGAGAATATATAAGACATAATCCAGATGCTTTAGCAAAACAAATAATAGAGATTATAGTGAATGATTTGAGATTTAAAGACAAACAAACAGATGAACAATACGTATTATTAAATACTAAATTAAAAGAAAATAAGAAAAAGTTCAAATCTATAAAAAAACCAAAACATAAAAAAGAAAAAAGAATAAAATCAAAAAGTAAATTCAGCAGTAAATATCAAGATAGAATAGAATCAATAAGAGAAAGTGAAAAAATAAGTGACATAAATAAAAAAATACATGAAAAAGCAAAGCAAATGACAGACGCAGTGGAGAAGAAAGAAAAAGAAAAATTTTTAAAAGAGATGAAAAAATAGATAAAATACGTGGTGCAAAACAGACTACAAATTTTTAAGGAGGAATAACAAATGAAATTAGAAAAAAAACAATTAGATTTACGAGAAGGAATAACCAAAGAGTGGATTATAACAAATGGTATAGGTGGATATGCCTCATCAAGTGTATTAGGCATAAATACAAGGAAATACCATGGACTATTAGTTGCACCACTTACTCCGCCTGCAAGAAGACATGTAATTTTATCAAAGTTAGATGAAAGTATAGAAATAGAAGGACATAAATATAACTTATATTCTAACATATGTAAAAACTATATTTCAGATGGATATAAATATTTGGAAAGTTTTGAAAAAGATTTTATGCCAATTTTTACATATAAAGTAAGTGATATTAAAATAAGCAAAATCATTTGTATGGAATATGGAAAAAATACAGTATGTGTACTATATAGTATAAAAAATAATGGACCAAAAGCTAAGTTTACAGTAACTCCTATTGTTAATTTTAGAGATTTCCATACAATGACCTCAAATCATCAATTTAATATAAAACAAGAAATAAAAAATTCAAAAGTAAAATTACAAATTGATGATTATGCAAATTATCCAGTATATTTTTATATGTCTAAAGGACAATATATTCAACATATTAATGATACATTTAATAATATGTATTATATAGAAGAAGAAAAACGAGGATTCTTTCCAGAAGAAAACCTTGCAGTGCCAGGAAGATATGAAATAGAAGTTCCAGAAAATACAAACAGGGAACTTGCATTTATTTGTTCATTGGAAGATAATATAGAAGAAATAAATGTTAGAACAGTAATTAATAAAGAAATAATTAGAATAAATGAATTAATGTATAAATCAGAATTTATAGAACCAAAAGTAGATATTACTAAACTACCAAAAGAAGAAAAAAAAGAAATAGAAATACTAAAAAACTTTAGTATAGCGATAGATAATTTTATTGTATATAGGCCAAGTTTTGGATATCATACAGTAATTGCAGGATATCCATGGTTTTTAGATTGGGGAAGAGATGCACTAATATCATTTGAAGGATTATTATTAATGACAAAGAAATATAAATATGCTAAAGACTTGCTATTAACCCTTACAAGAGATATAAAATTCGGACTAGTACCAAATGGATATTCAGGTTATGATAATCGACCTTTATATAATAGTGTAGATAGTTCACTTTTATTATTTGAACAAGTAAATAAATATTTAAAATACACATCAGATTATGCATTTATAAAACAGCATATATATAAAAAATTGAAGGTCATAATTGAAAATTATTCAGAAGGAATAGATTTTGATGATAATAATATACACTTAGATGAAGATGGATTAATTTCATCAGGAACAGAAAATACACAAAATACATGGATGGATGCGAAATATGCTAATCATTGCTTTACACCGAGAAATGGCAAAGCAGTAGAGGTAAATAGCTTATGGTATAATGCGTTAAAAATTATAGAAAGTTTAAGTAAGAAATTTGGAGATAGAAAAGATGCCAAAGAATATTCAAAAATGGCAGAAAAATGCAAACAATCATTTACAGAAAAATTTTATAATAGTAAAAAGAAATGTTTATATGATGTAATTGGAGATAGCAAAGTAAGACCAAATCAATTATTTAGTATATCTTTAACTAATCCAATAATAGAACCAGATTCAGAAATAGCAAAAAATATAGTAGAAACTGTAGAAAAAAAATTATTAAATAAATATGGATTAAAAACACTAGCAAAAGGTGAAAAAGGATATATAGATATTTATGAAGGTAATAGTTTTAGAAGAGATTCAAGTTACCATCAGGGAATAACATGGGTATGGCTATTAGGACTATATTATGATGGACTAAAAAATATGTTAAAAACAGAAAAAGACAAAAAAAAGAAGGAAGAGCTTAAACAAAAAATATTAGAATTTAAAGCAAAAACAAAAAAGACTTTTATAAACGAAATGCTAGAAAGAGGTTGCATAGGCTCAATAAATGAAATTTATGATTCAAAGCCACCATATTTACCAAAAGGAGCAATAGCTCAGGCTTGGAGTGTAGCAGAAGTGTTTAGAATAATATATGATAAATGAAAGGATAAAAATGAGAATACTAGGAATAGACCCAGGATTTGCAATAACAGGATATAGTATAATAGACTATGAGGGAAATAAATTTAAATTAATTAATTCGGGAGCAGTTACCACAAAAGCCGGAGTATCATTTCCAATAAGGCTAACAAAGATATTTGATGATATAAGTATGCTAATAGATGAATATAAACCAGATGCAATATCAGTAGAAGAATTATTCTTCAATAATAATGTAAAGACAGCTATAAATGTAGCACAAGCAAGAGGAGTAATACTAACAGTTGGATGCAAAAAAAATATACCAACATTTGAATATACACCTTTACAAATAAAACAATCAGTAACAGGATATGGACGAGCAGATAAAATACAAGTACAAAAAATGGTAAAAACGATACTAAATGTAGAAAATTTACCTAAATTAGACGACACAACAGACAGTATGGCAGCAGCTATATGTCATGCACATTCAGCAAAGTTCTCACAGAAAATATAGTTCAAGTAAAGTCGATATAATATATAAACGTATAAAGGAATGATTAATAAAGTGACAGTAGAAGAATTGGAGAAAACTTTAAAAACAGATAATTTAAATAGTTTATATCTGTTATATGGAGAAGAAACATTTTTGCTAGAAAATTGCGTAAAGAAGATAAAGAAAAATTTTGGAGAACTGATAAATGGTATTAACTATATACAAATAGATGACAAAAATGTGGACAAATTAATATCAGACATAGAAACACCAGCATTTGGATATCCTAAGAAGCTGATTATAGTAAGAAATTCAGGACTGTTTAAAAAAGAAACAAGAGGAAGAAAAAAAGAAGTAAATAAAGAAAAGAAAAGTCATAAAACAGAAACATTGCAAGAAAAAATATCATTATACATAATAGAAAACATAGAAGTAATAAAAGAAACATTAGTGATTATATTTATTGAACAAGAAATAGAAAGCAATGATTTACAAAAAACTATACAAAAATTAGGAATAGTATGTGATTTTGAAAGATTAAAACCAGCACAAATCTCAAAAAGACTAAAAGCAATATGCACAGCATATAAAGTAAAAATAGATGATAGAACCATTGGATATTTTATAGAAACATGTGGCACAAGCATGATGAACTTAATAAATGAGATAAGAAAACTAATAGAATATGTAGGAGAAAATGGAACTATCACAACAAAAGATATTGATAAACTGTCAATAAAAGAACTAGATAGCGTTATATTTGATTTAACAGATAATTTAGGACAAAGGAAAATAACAGAAGCATTACAAATATTAAAAGAACTTTTATACAACAAAGAGCCAATACAAAAAATACTAATAACATTATATAATCACTTAAAGAAAATATACATAACAATGCTAGCAGAAGAATACAAAGTAAATGTAGCAGAAGCATTAAATTTAAAGCCAAATCAAATGTTTTTAACAACAAAATATAAAAAACAAGCAACATATTTTAACAAACAAGAACTAAGAAATATATTGCAACAGTTAAGAGATTTAGATTATAAAACTAAACAAGGTTTAATAGATATAAATATAGGTTTAGAAGCAATACTATGTATGATGGCATAAATCAGAAAGCAGATATTAAATATTATTGCTAAATATGGAAAAATATGTTATAATATGTAAAGAAATGCAAATGAGAAAAAAGAGGGTGCCAAAGAATGGTATTAATGGGTATAATATACATATTAATAATACTAATATTCATATTAATGATGTTTGCATATGTGCAAATAAAAATAGCGGGAATGAATGTAAAAGATTTCTATAGTTTTATAGAAGCAAATCAAACACTAGATAAATTATATAGATTTTCAAAAAAATACGAAAAGTTAAGTAGTCAAGATCAACTTATATTTTTATCAGAAGCAGAAAAAGTATTTGATGCATTTAATAAAGTACCAGATTTATTATGGGAAGAAGAGTACCAAAAATACATGGAT
This sequence comes from uncultured Clostridia bacterium, assembly GCA_944390405.1. GTDB lineage: Bacteria > Bacillota > Clostridia > TANB77 > CAG-508 > UMGS1781. Next base: position 5,752 of record CALXPS010000014.1, read on the forward strand.
GTATTAGATAAATATAGAGATATAAAGATGGTAAGATGGGAAAAAAATTAGTAAACAAATCGTTTACTATTTTTTTTTAATATGGTACAATTAAAAAGTAGTTTTACAGTTAGAAGGGAGAAATTATGGCTTGGACTAAAGAACAAGAAAAGGCAATTTACCAAAAAGGTGATAACATATTAGTTGCAGCAGCAGCTGGAAGTGGAAAAACAGCAGTATTAGTTGAAAGAATAGTAAATAAAATTATAAATGAAAAGATAGATGTAGACAAGCTTTTAGTTGTAACATTTACAAATGCGGCAGCAACAGAAATGAGAGAACGTGTGCTAGATGCAATATATAAAAAACTAGAAGATAACCCAGATAATTTGATGTTACAAAAACAAATAGTTTTACTAAATAAATCGCATATATCTACAATACATGCATTTTGTTTAGAAGTTATAAAAAACAATTTCTATAAAACAGACATATCTCCAAACTTTAGACTAGCCAATACTCCTGAAATAGAACTTTTAAAAATGGAGGTTTTAGAAGAAGTTTTTGATAATCTTTATGAAGAAAAAAATGAGAATTTCATAAAATTAATTGATACATATTGTGGATATAGAAGTGATGATAATTTAAAAGAAATAATATTAAAAATATATAGATATATTCAAAGTATGCCATACCCAGAAGAATGGCTAGAAAAACAAGTAGAAAAATTCAATTTAGATTTAGAACAAGACTTTTCAAAAACTGTATGGGGACAATTACTTATAAAAGAAGCAAAAGAAGATATTGAAGAATCTATAAATATGCTAAAAAACGTGGCTAAAAAACTTCAATTAGAAACAGATTTAAATAAATGGTATTTAATTATAAATGATGATATATCAGGATTAGAAGAAATTGCAGAAATGGAAAACTGGGACGATTTTTATATAAAAATGCAAGATTTAAAATTCAAAACTTGGGCACAAGATAGAAAAATAGTTTCAGAATTAAAAGATAATGCCAAAGCTGTAAGAGATAAAGCAAAAGCAAAAATAGATGATTTGAAAAATAAAATTTTCATATATGATTCTAAACAAGCAAATAATGATATATTTGCAATGTATGAAACACTACAAGAAATAAAAAATGTAATATTAAAATTCATAAGTGAATACCAGAAAGCAAAATTACAAAAAAACATAATAGACTTTAATGATATTGAACATTTAGCTTTGCAAATTCTAGTACAAAAAAATGAAAAAGGCAAATATGAGCCAACAGAAGTTGCAAAAGAATATCAAGAAATGTTTGAAGAAATAGCTATAGATGAATATCAAGATAGTAATGAAATACAAGAAGAAATTTTAAAACAAATCTCAAGAGGAAACAACATATTCATGGTAGGAGATGTTAAGCAAAGTATATATAAATTCAGACAAGCAAAACCAGAATTGTTTTTACAAAAATATAACACTTATGATAATAACAAAATACAGCTTTTTGCGAACTTTAGAAGTAGAAAGAATATACTAGATTTAAGTAATGTAATATTTGAAAACATAATGAGCGAAGAATTCGGCAGTATAGACTATAACGAAAATGAATTCTTAAATGTTGGACAAGAATATATTGCAACAAAAGAAAAAACATTAGGAAAGGCAGAATTACACATAATAGATGCATCAGTAGAAATAGAAGAAGTACAAGATGAGATACTAGAAAATGCGGAAATAGAAGCAAAATTTGTGGCAAAAAAAATACAAGAACTAATAAATGGAAACTATGTTGTATATGATAAAAAACAGGGATATAGAAAATTACAATTTAAAGATATAGTAATACTACTTAGAAAAACAGCGAATGTAGCACCAATATATGAAAAAGAATTAGAAAACTTAGAATATCCAGTATTTAGTGATATAGGGACAAATTATTTTGAAAGTATTGAAATACAAACAATAATGAGTTTGCTTAAAATAATAAGCAATCCAGATAATGATATAGCATTAGTTACAGTATTAAGAAGTCCAATAGGAAAATTTACAGATAATGAATTAATAGAAATAAGATTAGAAAATCAAAACGAAAGTTTTTACAATGCGTTACTTTCTAGCGAACAACTAAAAGAAAAAATAGACGATTTCTTAGAACTAGTAGAAGACTTTAGAACAAAACAAGAATATTTAAAACTAGATGAACTTATATGGTATATATATGAAAAAACAGGATATCTAAATTATGTAAGTTTAATGAAAAATGGAAATTTAAAGGTAGCAAATTTAAGAATGTTGTTTGAAAAAGCAAGAGATTATGAGCAAGGAAGCTTTAAAGGTTTATACAATTTTATAAATTTCATAGATAAAGTAACAAAAGGAAATACAGATATGGGAGCACCAAAACTAATAGGTGAAAACGAAAATGTAATAAGAATAATGAGCATACATAAAAGTAAAGGACTAGAATTCCCAGTAGTATTTTTATGTGGAACAGGGAACCAATTCAATATGTTAGACTTAAATGATAATATATTAATACATTCGGAGCTAGGACTAGGACCAAAATATATAAATTATGAAAGAAGAATAACATATAATACATTAGCAAAGGAAGCAATAAAATACCAAATAAAAAAAGAAATAAAAGAAGAAGAAATGAGACTTTTATATGTTGCATTAACAAGAAGTAGGGAAAAATTAATAATAACAGGAGTAGATAAAAACTTAAAAAAATCCATTCAAGAAAAAGAAGAAATGCTACAAATATCAGAAAATAAGGTAACAAAAGCAATAGCTAAAAAAAGCAAAACATACTTAGAATGGATAGAAACAGTAAATTTAGCAGATAAAAGAATGAAGGATCTAATAGATGTATATGAACATATAAAAAATGAAAGTTTAGATACAGAACAAGAAGAACAGAAAGAAAAAACAATACAAATAGAAGAAAGAAAAATAAATAAAGAAATAGATAAAATTTTAACCTGGGAATATCCAGAAAAAGAATTAACAAAAATAGAGGGTAAAAGTTCAGTAAGTAAACTTACAAAAGAAACAGAAAACGAAGAAATAAAAGTTGAACTAAAAAAGCCTAAATTCTTAGAAGGAGAGTTACCTTTAAGCAAAGCAGAAATAGGTACAACAGTCCACCTTGTAATGCAAAAACTAGATTTTAAGCAAAACTATACAATAGAAAAAATAGAAGAATTGCTAGAAGAGTTAGAGCAAAAAGGAATAATAGCAACAAAACAAAAAGAAGCTGTACCAAAACAAAAGATACTAGCATTTGCACAAAGCCAATTATTTAAAGAAATAGGAAGAGCTAAAAAAACATATAAAGAACAGCCATTTTATATAAACATACCAGTAAAGGAATTATATGAAAGCAAATCAAATGAAAACATACTAGTACAAGGAATAATAGATTTATACTACATAACAGAAAATGAAGAAATAATTTTAGTGGACTACAAAACAGACTATGTACCAGAAAATAAATCTAGCTACTTAAAAGAAAAATATCAAAGCCAGTTAAATTTGTACAAACGAGCACTAGAGCAAGCACTAGGTAAAAAGGTAACAAGAGCATATATATATTCAACTTATTTAAATGATTCAATAGAAGTCAAAAATCGGAGGTTAGAAGTCGGAAAATGGTAGCAGAAATTATCATAAATAGATTAGCAAAAGATTTAAATAAAACATTTGATTATCTTATTCCAAAACATATGGAAGAGGACATTAAAATTGGAGCAAGAGTTTTTGTGCCATTTGGATCAAAAAATTCGGCAACAGAAGGTTTTGTTATAGCAACAAAAGAAATATCAGAATTTGCAAATAAAGAGATAATAAAAATAGAGGACTTCCCATTAACAGCAGAAAATATCGAACTGGCAAAATTAATGGCAAGAAGGTATTTTTGTAACATCTCAGAATGTATAAAACTTATGTTGCCACCAGGAGAAAAAACTACTAATTTGGAAAATAGAATAAAAGATAAAACTGCAAATTTTGTATATCTAAAAAAGGATGAAGATGAAATAGAATTAGATATAGAAATTGGTAAGATAAAAAATGCAAAACACATAAAAGTTCTAAGATTTTTAGAAGAAAATGATGGAATATATATACAGGATTTAGAAATACTATTAGAAGTATCCAGAGCAACCCTAAAAACATTAGAAAAAAATGGATATATTGAAGTTATAGAACAAAAGATAGAAAGAAATCCATTCAAAGGGAGAGAAATAGTACGAGACAAGCCATTGAATTTAACAGAAGAGCAACAACAAGCATTTAATAAAATAGATAATAGTGGATTTAATGAATTCCTACTTTATGGAGTTACAGGCTCTGGAAAAACAGAAGTATATTTACAACTCATACAGAGTACATTAGATAGAGAAAAAAAAGCAATAGTCTTAGTTCCAGAAATTTCATTAACGCCACAAATGGTAGATAGATTTTCTTCAAGATTTGGAGACTGCATATGTGTACTTCATAGTAAGTTATCAGTAGGAGAAAGAAATGACCAGTGGAAAAATATTCAAGCAGGAAAATGTAAAATAGTTATAGGAGCAAGGTCAGCAATATTTGCACCAATAGATAATCTAGGAATAATAATAATAGATGAAGAACATGACACATCGTATAAATCAGACATGGCACCAAGATATAATGCAAAAGAGATAGCTAAATATATAGCTAAAAAGAATGATATCCCTTTAGTACTAGGAAGTGCAACACCAAATATTACAACATATTATAATTCAAAAAATGTAATTAAACTAACTAGAAGAGCAAATAATTCAAATCTTCCAGAGGTAGAAATAGTAGATTTAAGACAAGAATTAGCAAATGGAAATCGTTCAATAATAAGTGAAAAATTAAAAGAAGAAATAGAAAAAAATTTAGAAAATAAAAAACAAACCATATTATTTTTAAACAGAAGAGGATTTTCAACATTTGTAATGTGTAGAGATTGTGGATATACTGTAAAATGTAAGAGATGTAATATAAGTTTAACATATCATATGAAAGAAGATAAGTTAAAATGCCATTACTGTGGATATGAAATGAATAATATAAAAATATGTCCAAAATGTAAAAGCAAAAATATAAAACATTTCGGAAGCGGAACACAAAAATTAGAAGAACTTATCCACAAGATGCATCCACAGGCAACTACAATAAGAATGGATATAGATACAGTTAGCAAAAAAAATTCACATGAGCAAATATTAAATAAATTTAAAAATGAGAATATAGATATATTAATAGGCACACAAATGGTAGTAAAAGGTCATCATTTTCCAAATGTAACATTAGTAGGGGTTATTGCAGCAGATGCAAGCCTGAATACACAAGACTTTAGAGCAAATGAAAGAACATTTGACATATTAGTACAAGTGGCTCGGAAGGGCAGGAAGAGAGAGCCTGCCAGGTAAAGTAATAATACAAACATATTCTCCAGAAAATTTCTGCATAGAGTGCAGTAAAAAGCAGAATTATGATAACTTTTATAAAACTGAGATAGAATTAAGAAAACAATTGAAATATCCGCCATTTTGCGATATAATAATGTTTGGAATAAGTTCTTCAGATAAAGAAGAAATTAAAAAAGCTTCTGAAAAGTTATATAATTTATTAAAAAAATATGGACAAGCAGAAATGCAAATAATGCCACCATTACCAGCGCCAATAGATAGAATAAAATATAGGTATAGATGGAGAATAATTGCAAAATGCAAATTGAATAATAAGATTATAAATATAATAAATGAAGCATTAGAAGAATATTATAAGCAAAAATATAAGAAAACAAGAGTTATTGTGGATGTTAACCCAAATAATATGAGCTAATTAAAAAAGGAGGAGAGAACAACAAATGGCAATTAGAAGCATTAGAACTGAGGGAGACGAAATATTAAAAAAGAAATCTAAAAAAGTTGAAGTAATTGATGAAAAAATAAAAGAACTTATAAAAGACATGATAGAAACTTTGCACAAATATGATGGAGTAGGCTTAGCAGCAGTTCAAGTGGGAATACTTAAGCAAATAGTAGTTATACATGAAGGTGAAGACAAACCGATATATGTATTAATAAATCCAGAAATAATATCACAAACTGGCGTACAAGTAGTTGAAGAAGGCTGCCTAAGTTTTCCAAATAAATTTGCAAAAATAGAAAGACCAGAAAAAATTAAAATAAAAGCATTAGATGAAAATGGTAAAGAAATAATAATAACGGGAAAAGGACTTCTAGCACAAGCAATAAGTCATGAACTAGACCATTTAAATGGAGAGGTATTTATAGATAAAATAATACCAGGAACATTAGAAATCATAAAACAATAAAGTAAGTATATAATTAACTAAAAAAGGAGATAAAATGTTAAATATAATTTTTATGGGAACACCAGATTTTGCAAAAGAATCGTTAGAAGCTATATATAATGCAGGACACAATATTATAGCAGTTGTAACAAACCCTGATAGACCAAAAGGTAGAGGAATGAAAATGATTGCTTCACCAGTAAAAGAATTTTGCTTGCAACAAAATATTCCAGTACTTCAACCAGAAAAAATAAGAGAAATAAAAGATACTCTAGTACAATTAAATCCAGATTTATTTTGTGTTGTAGCATATGGAAAAATTTTACCAAAGGATATTTTAGACATACCAAAACTTGGTTCAATAAATGTTCATGGTTCATTACTACCAAAATATAGAGGTGCTGCACCAATACAATGGGCAGTACTAAACGGGGACAAAACAACAGGAATTACAACAATGTATATGGATGAAGGAATGGACACAGGAGATATAATATTGAAACAAGAAGTAGAAATAGGTGAAAATGAAACAACAGGAGAATTGTGGGAAAGACTTTCTAAAATAGGGGGCGAGCTATTAACAGAAACTGTAGACAAAATAGAAAAAGGTATAGCTCCTAGAACGAAACAGGGGAAAGACTTTACACTAGCACCAATGTTAAAAAAGGAAATATCAAAAATAGATTGGGAAAATAAAACAGCACAAGAGATAAAAAACCTAATAAGAGGGCTAAATCCAATAATGGGAGCATATACGACCTATAACAACAAAAAAATAAAAATCTGGAAAGCAGATAAAATAGAAACACAGAAATTCATGGAAGAACATCCAGAATTTAAAAATCATATAGATAGATTTACAACTATGGTTGATGGAACAATCATATTCTCAGATGAGAAAAAAGGGTTATATGTTAAAGCAAAAGACGGGTTATTACTTATACAAGAAGTTCAAGCAGAAAATTCTAGGAAAATGAACATTCAAGATTTTTTAAGAGGAAATCCATTAAAAATGGGGGAAGTTTTTGAATAAAATGAAAGAAAAATGTAAAAAAATAGTACAAAAATTAAAAGAACAAAATATGACAATAGCATTTATGGAATCATGCACAGGTGGATTTTTGGCAAATGAAATAACAAACATATCAGGAGCATCAGATGTTTTAAAAGTAAGTACTATTACATATTCTAGTGAATATAAAATAAAATTAGGTGTTGACAAAAATATAATAAATAATTATACTGTATATAGTACTGAAACATCAGTAGAAATGGCAAAAAAAATATCAGAATTTGCAAATAGTAGTATAGGTGTAGGCATAACAGGAGAGTTAGGAAATACAATTAATAAAGAACCAAAAGTATATTATACAATATATTTTTCGAAAAATAATGAATATATAAATAAAGTAATAAAAGTAAAAGAAACAGAACGAGAAAATATGAAAAAAGAAGTAGCAGAAAAAGTATTTAAAGATATATTAGAAGGATTAATTGAAGGGAACGAAAATTAGATATGAACTTTGTAAATACAAAATTAAAAAACTTTAATAATTGGATAAAAAATAAAAAAGTAGCAATAATTGGTTTAGGAGTAAGCAACACTCCATTGATAGAATATATGTATAAATTACAAGCTGACCTTACAGTATTTGATAATAGACCAGAGGAAAAAATAGATGAAAAAATCCTAGCCATATTAGAAAAATACAATATAAAAAAACAATTTGGTGAAAATTACTTGTCAAACCTAAAAGATTTTGATATAATTTTTAAATCACCATCATGTAGACCAGACTTGCCAGAAATTGAAGCAGAAGTAAAGAGAGGTGCAAAACTAACCTCTGAGATAGAACTTGTTTTAGAATTTGCACCATGTAAGGTTATAGCAGTAACAGGCAGTGATGGAAAAACAACAACAACATCATTAATATATGAAATATTAAAAAATAAGTATAAGTGTTATTTAGGAGGAAATATAGGATTTCCACTGTTTACGAAAATAGGGGAAATGAAGCCAGAAGATATAATAATATTAGAACTAAGTAGTTTTCAACTAATGACAATGAAAACAAGCCCTAATATTGCAGTTGTAACAAATGTAACACCAAACCATTTAGACATCCATAAATCATACGAAGAATATATAAATGCAAAAGCAAACATATTTGAAAATCAATCAGAAAAAGATGTACTAATATTAAATTATGATAATGAAATAACAAAAAAATTTGCAAAGCATGCAAAAGGAAAAGTAGTTTTCTTTAGTGTTAAAGAAAAATTGAAAAATGGAGTTATATATGATGATGGAATAATAAAAATAGCAGAAGATGAACTAAGAAGACATGTACTAAAATTAAAAGACACAAAACTAAGGGGAATTCACAATGCTGCAAATATATGTGCAGCAATAGCAGCAACAAGAGAGCAAGTAGAAATTGAAGACCAAGTTACAGCAATAAAAAATTTTGAAGGAGTTAAACATAGATTAGAATTTGTGAGAGAAATAGATGGCAGTAAATGGTATAATGACTCAATTGCATCTAGCCCAACAAGAACAATAGCAGGGTTAAACTCTTTTGATGAAGAAATTGTTTTAATAGCTGGAGGATATGATAAACATTTAGATTATGAACCAATAGCAGAACCAATTTTAAATAAAGTAAAAACAATAATACTAATGGGTCAGACAGCAGAAAAAATATATGGAGTAGTTACTAAAAAGCAATCAGAACAAAATAAAAAAATAGATATATATAAAGTAAAAACACTAGAAGAAGCAATACAAAAAGCAAAAGAACATGCAAAACCAAAACAAATAGTACTATTCTCACCAGCAAGTGCAAGTTTTGATATGTTTAAAAATTTTGAAGAAAGAGGAAATAAGTTTAAAGAACTAGTGAAAAAATTATAAGGAGGATGATAAATATGGTAATTGATCCACAAGGAAAAATGTTTGAAGAAAGAAGAAAAAAAGACAGAAGGAGAGGAATAGACAGAAGAAAAGTTGATGAAAATGTTTTAGAAGATAAAAGAAAAACAGATAGAAGACAAATCAAAGACAGAAGAGATCCAAAAAATGCATATAAACCATAAAGGGCATAAAAATGCCCAAACCTGCTGATGTGGCGAAATTGGTATACGCACTGCACTCAAAATGCAGCGGGAAACCATGTGGGTTCGAGTCCCACCATCAGCACCATAGATTTATCAAAGATTTAAATACTTTGATAAATCTATTTTTTAACTTTAAAACAAGATACAAAAACAAATGAAACCTGTTTTTGGAAAGTGTCCCCAAAAACATCCCCAAAAACATAGATAATACAGAAAACAATCAAGAATTATCCTTAATAGAAACAAATAATATGAAGTGGTATAAGAAAATCTTGAAGTTAATTAAACACTTTTTTAAAAAATAACAGGATTTACAAAATTTTATTTGACTTTTTCATATAATCTGTGTATAATAAATATAGGAAATGGAGAAACCACAAACGTGGTTTTGCCAAGAAAATGTGTAAACTCACATCTACTCGTCAAAGTACAGATGTGAGCTTTTTTTATTTATGTAGTTGCTTATCAACCCAGTTCTTATACAGAACTGCTGTCAAGGCAACGTTTAATGTTAAAGATAACATCAATGATATTATAAAAAATAGTATCACTTTAACCATAAACATCACCACCCTTCCTACGAAGATTCGTAAAATTGGTGGCAAAAACCACATCTGCTTATTCTCATTTCCTATGTCAGTTAGTATAACATACATTTTACAATAAAGCAATAGAAAGCAAACAAATATTTGCAAAATATTTTAATAAAATTACTTGCTTTTTATTTAGTAATCTGTTAATATATTTATAAGCTGATTGATAAGTATATCAATCGTTATGAGAGTCAAAGAGTTGAAGATATCTACGTTGTTCGCACCAAGTAAGGTTTTCGAACTTTATGAGAAATCATATTGTTAGAAAATTTTATTTTTTTCTAACAGATTTAATGAAATTTTCTAACACTTTTAGAAATAGGTTGTTGTTAAACTTGGGCGGTTGCAACAACTTTTTTCATATTTTGGAATTGATTAGAATTATCAATATCTTCATAAATATTATTTATAAACTTATTGTAATTTGCAAAAAATATGATATACTTTAATAAATTATGTGATATTTATATAAATACTTGAAGAGACTAAAAAGTTGTAAAGGACTATTTTAGTACTAATATAGTTAGATAACTTATAAAATTTTAAATGAATAAAGTACTTATACATTTAATTTAATAGGACAAAATGAAAAAATGGAAGGACAGTGAATGGAGTAGTAAATGGAAGAAGAAAAGGGGAAAATAAATATAGTAGAAGAAATATTGAAAATATTTTGGGTTTTCATGATAGGTAGCTTTTTGGGATACATTTTTGAAATGATAATTGTTCTATTCCAAAAAGGATATTTTGAATCAAGACAAGGATTAATATATGGACCATTAACTCCAGTTTATGGAATAGGTGGAGTTATATATTACCTTACATTTAAGATAATAAAAACAAGGGATAAAGGGAAAGTATTTTTAATTAGTATGGTATTAGGAGGAGTAACAGAATACTTATGCTCTTTTATACAAGAAAAAGTTTTTCATACAATATCATGGGACTACTCACATCTACCATTTAATTTTAATGGACGCACAAGTTTACTACATTGTAGTTATTGGGGAATAGCAGGACTATTATATATAGTTTATATAGAACCAATAATAAATAAAATTGGAAGAATGACTAAAAAAAACGGCATAAAGATTACGACAAGTTTAGTTGCTGTATTTATGGTTTGGAATATTACAATATCTTGGATAGCTGGAGTTAGACAAAAAGATAGAATGCAAAATATACCACCAAGAAATAAGATTGAGCAATTTTTAGATGAACATTATCCGGATGAATATATGGATAAAATATTTTCAAATAAGAAAAATAAATAAATTAAAAAAACTCATGTAAGCAATTTACATGAGCTTTTTTAAAAAGTTAAAAAAATATAAAAAATTTTAAAAAAAGTATTGATTTTTTTAAATTTATAGTATAAAATGATAACGAAGTGGAGGAAAGTGGTAGAAAGTGGTAAACAAAAAAGAGGTGAGAAGTTTTGTTAATTGGTGAATATGCACATTCAATTGATGCAAAAGGCAGATTAATAATGCCAGCAAAGTTAAAAGAAGACATTGGCGAAAAGTTTGTAATCACTAAAGGTTTAGATGGATGTTTATTTGTATATTCACAAAAAGAATGGCAAAACTTTGAAGAAAAATTAAGGACCTTCCCACTTACCAACAAAGATGCAAGAGCATTAATGAGATTTTTCCTAGCAGGAGCAATGGAATGCGAAATAGATAAACAAGGAAGATTTCTAATTGCAGGAAATTTAAGAGAATTTGCAGGCTTAGAAAAAGAAGTTGTTATAATAGGAGTTCTAAACAAAATAGAAATTTGGAGCAAAGAAAAATGGCAACAATACAGTGAAAAAGAAAACAATGAAGCTGATGATATTGCAGAAAAAATGGCAAATTTAGATTTAGGTATATAACTTTACCAAAAGTTTATATAAAAAGCTAAAGATAAAATGATAATAAACAAAAGAACAATTAAAACAAAAGATAATGAGTAACAAAAGATTTTTAATAAACCAAGAGTAACAAAAGATATTAATAAAAAAACAAAAAATACAAAAGATTAAATGATAATAGAACAAAAGAAGAATTTATACAAAAGATAAAATTATAACAAAACAAAAGAAAATAAGGAATAAATTATAATAACACAAATGATTATGTTAGTTACCAAAGTAATTATATATACCAAAGAATTAAAATATACTAGGGACAGCAGTTGGTGTAATCTTCTCCAACTGCTCAAATGCTATTTATAAAACATAAAAGAGGGTAAAATCATGAAAGAATTTGAACATATTCCCGTATTACTTGAAGAATGTATTGAAGGTCTAAATATAAAAAAAAATGGAATATATGTAGATGGTACTTTAGGAGGAGCAGGTCATAGCTTACAGATTGCAAAAAAGTTAGAAAATACAGGTAAGCTAATAGGAATAGATAAAGACGAAGTAGCAATACAAAAAGCTAAAGATACATTAAGAGAATTTAACAACGTAATATATGTTCAAGATAATCATGATAATATAAAGGAAATTTTAAATAAATTAAACATAGAAAAAGTTGATGGAATTTTGCTAGATTTAGGAGTTTCATCATACCAAATAGATGAAGAAACAAGAGGATTTAGCTATATAAAAACTACTCCATTAGATATGAGAATGGATAAAACTCAAGAGCTAACAGCAGAAATTGTGATAAACACATATCCAGAAGAAAAATTATCAGAAATAATTTATAAATATGGAGAAGAAAAATTCTCAAGACAAATAGCAAAAAAAATTTGCGAATACAGGAAAAATAAAAAAATAGAAACAACAACAGAACTAGTAGAAATAATAGAAAAATGTGTTCCACACTCAAAACAGGGACATCCAGCTAAAAGAACGTTCCAAGCAATAAGAATAGAAGTAAACAATGAAATAGAACCATTGTATAACACAGTTATGAATTCAATAGATTGCTTAAATCCAGATGGAAGGTTATGCATAATAACATTTCATTCATTAGAAGATAGAGCAGTGAAGCAAGCATATACAGATTGCTTGGGAAAATGTATATGTCCTCCAGATTTACCATATTGTGTATGTGGGAAAAAAGCAAAGGGACAAATAATTACAAAAAAACCAATATTGCCAACAGAAGAAGAAATGAATAAGAACACAAGAAGTAAAAGTGCAAAGTTAAGAATTTTTGAAAAATTTTAAGATAAGGAGGTGTAAAAAATGGCAAGAAGTAATTATACTAGATATCAATATGAAACAAGCCCAAGAAAACTTGAGCCATATTATACACCTCGCATAAAACAGACTGATAACAAAAAAGAAGAATCTAAAAAAGCACAATATGCAAAAAAGCAAAAAGAAGCTAAAAAATTAAAAAGAAAAGCTATGATATATTTAGCAATAGCATTTACTATAATATTTGGCATAAGTTATAGAAATGCACAAATAGACGAAAATTTTGATAAGGTACAAAACCTTAAATCAGAATTATCAGCAGTAGAAAAAGAAAATGCTCAATTAGAAGTAGCAATAGAAAGTAGCCTAAATCTTACAAATTTAGAACAACAAGCAAGAAGCATGCTAGGCATGCAAAAATTAACAAATAAACAAACAGAATATGTGAGCTTACCAAAAACAGACTATATAGAAGCAGCATCAGAACAAGTAGTAATAGAGGAAGAAAAAGGCTTATTAGAAACCATAGGAGATTATTTATCACAGTTATTTAAATAGTAATTTAAAACATCTCTTTTGAATAGAATTAGAAGAGGTGTTTTTTATGTGGATATCAGATGTAGGAAGAAAGAGAAGATTAAAGAACATGCTTTTTGTATTTTTTATAATACAATTAGCTTTAATAACAAGAGTGGGATTTATACAATTCATTCAAGGTTCAGAATTGCAAGCAATGGCATACAGCCAGCAAACACTAAATAGAGATATAAATCCCAAAAGAGGTAGAATACTTGATAGAACAGGAAAAGTAGAATTAGCTGTAAGTGCTAGTACAGAAACCGTATCAATAAATCCAACAAATATATCAAGTGAAAATAAAGAAAAACTAGCCAAAGCATTTGTAGACATATTTGATGTAGATTATGAAACGACACTAAAAAAACTTAAAAAGAAGACTGCCATAGAAATTATAGTAAAAAAAGTAGATAAGGAAAAAACAGATGAGTTAAGACTATGGTTGGAAGAAAACAATATAACAACAGGAGTAAATATAGATGAAGACACAAAAAGATATTATCCATATGGTACACTGGCTTCAAACATAATAGGATTTACAGGAAGTGATAATCAGGGGCTAGAAGGATTAGAAAGTTATTATGACGATATTTTAAGAGGAACACAAGGTAAAATTTTAAAACTTACAGATGCAACAGGTACAGACATGGGAACAGATGGAGAAGACTATATACCAGCTGAAGATGGGGATGACATAGTATTAACAATAGATATGACAATTCAAGCAATTGCTGAAAAATATCTGGCACAAGCTTGTATAGATAATGAATGTACAGATGGGGGCAATATAATAATACTTAATCCTAAAAGTGGAGATGTTTTAGCAATGGCAACATATCCAAATTATAACTTAAACTCTCCATATGAAATAAATAATGAAGAACTAAAGGCAGTTTGGGACACATTGGAAAGTAGTGAGAAAAATAATTATTTGCTACAGATGTGGAGAAATAAAGCAATATCAGACACATATGAACCAGGTTCTACTTTCAAATTATTAACATCATCAGCAGCATTAGAAGAGGGTATAACAGATGTAGATATTAGTGGAGAATTTAACTGTTCAGGTTCAATTACAATAGCAGGAGCCCGAATAAAATGCTGGAGATATTATAGACCACATGGTGCACAAAGTTTAAGAGAAGCATTAATGAATTCATGCAATCCAGCATTTATAGGAATAGGTCAAGAGTTAGGTGTTAGTACATTCTATGATTATTTAGAAAAGTTTGGATTATTAGAAAGAACAGGAATAGATTTACCAGGTGAGGCAGGCAGTATATTCTTAAAAGAAGAAAAAGTTGGCCCAGTAGAATTAGCTACTATTAGTTTTGGGCAGAGATTTGAAATAACACCAATACAGATGGCAAAGATAGTAGCAACAATTGCAAATGATGGAAAAGAAGTAAATCCGAGAATTGTTAAATCAATAATAGATTCAAAAACAGGAGAAGTAAGCGAAATTGCAGTAGAAGAAGGAGAACAAGTAATATCAAAAGAAAATGCAAGGAAAGTACTTGATATGATGCAATCAGTTGTAGATGAAGGTACTGGAAAAAAAGCACAAGTAGCAGGATACAATGTGGGTGGAAAAACAGGAACATCTGAAGATGGAGTAGATACAGGCAAACGTATAGCATCGTTTGTAGGTGTAGCAGATATAAAAGATCCAGAAGTTGTAATAGTAGTAATTTTATATAATCCAACAGGAGAAGGAGGACATCAAGGAGGAGGAATAGCAGCACCAGTAGCAGGAGAAATTCTATCCGAAGTATTACCATATATGGAAATAAGCAAAGAAACAGAAGAAATAAAAGAAACAGTAATAATGCCAAATGTAACGGGCATAACATTTGCAGAAGCAGAAGAAATTTTAGAAGAAGCAGAAATAGGAATAAGTGAAGAATTAGAAGCAGAAACAATAATAACAGACCAATTACCTAAAGCAGGAATACAAATAACAAAGGGAACAGAAGTGATATTATATAGCAATTAAGATAGATACTCTGATGGAATTTTGTATAGAATGTATTAGAAAATTATTAATTTCTAAAGAAAAAATTTTGTTACCATTCAGACTTAAAGATATATAATCCGCCAAAAGCAGTAATTATATGTTTTTCCTCAAGAAAAAATCAAAAGGTCTATGCGGGTCACGAGTTGAGCAGCAGGCTGTTTGATTATTTTCTTTCGAAAAAAACATATAATTACTGCTTTTGGCTAGAAAGTGCTATTAATTAATTTAGTCTGAACAGTAACCAAATTTTCAAAAAAATCCAATGAAAATATTGTAAAATAAGCAAAAATATGATATTCTAATATATAATTCAAAAATGGAGGAAAGATAATCAATGAAAGACCAAATCTTAAAAATTAAAGAAAATGCAGAAAAAGATGTTAGTAATGCAAAAAGTTTACAAGAACTAAATGATGTAAGAGTAAAATATCTAGGGAAAAAGGGGGAGCTTACGGCCGTTTTAAGAGGAATGGGTAGTGTAGCACCAGAGGAGAGACCTATTATAGGTGGATTTGTAAATGAGGCACGAGACATAATAGAAAATAAGATAGAATTAAAAGAAAAAGAATTAAAAGAAAAAGCATTAAATGAAAAACTTCAAAAAGAAAAGATTGATATAACAATGCCAAGTAAAAAGACTAAAATAGGTTCAATACATCCAATCACAGGAGTAATTGATAATGTAAAAGAAATATTTTTAGGATTAGGATATGAAATTGCAGATGGACCAGAAATAGAAAAAACATATTATGTGTTTGACCAATTAAACACACCAATAGACCATCCAGCAAGAGATTTACAAGACACATTTTATATAAATGATAATATAGTACTAAGATCACAAACATCTTCAGTACAAATTCGTGTAATGGAAACTCAGAAGCCACCAATAAAAATAATATGCCCAGGTGCAGTTTATAGATCAGATAGCGTTGACCCAACACATTCACCAGTGTTCCACCAATTTGAAGGACTAGTAATAGATAAAAATATTACAATGTCAGATTTAAAAGGAACTTTAGAAATATTTGCTAAAAAATGTTTAGGAGAAGGCACACAAATTAGATTTAGACCACATCATTTCCCATATACAGAACCAAGTGCAGAAGTAGATGTATCTTGCTTTGTATGCAAGGGGAAAGGGTGTAGAGTATGTAAAAATCAAGGTTGGATAGAACTTTTAGGTTGTGGCATGGTTCACCCTAAAGTATTAGAAAACTGCGGAATCGATTCAAATATATATTCAGGATTTGCATTTGGATGCGGGCTTGAAAGAATTGCAATGGCAAAATATGGAATAGATGATATGAGATTACTGTATGAAAATGATGTACGCTTTTTAAAACAATTCTAATTTCAAAAAATTCAATATAAAAGTAAGGAGATAATGTATGAAAACAAGTATAGAGTGGTTAAAAGAATATTCTGATATAAATGTAGATGCAAAAACATTAGCAGATAGATTAACAATTACAGGCTCAAAGGTAGAAACTATAGAACAAAAGGGAAATGATATAAAAAATGTTGTAGTAGGTAAGATTTTAGAAATAACAAAACATCCTAATGCAGATAAATTAATAGTTACAAAAGTGGATATTGGAAATGAAGTAGTACAAATAGTAACAGGTGCAGATAATGTACATGTAGGTGATATTATTCCAATAGCTAAAGATGGTTCAGAATTACCAGGAGATGTAAAAATAAAAAAAGGAATGTTACGTGGGGTAGAATCATGTGGAATGATGTGTGCTGTAACAGAGCTTGGACTAGATTTGGCAGATTATCCAGAACAAATTGAACATGGAATAATGATTTTACCAAAAGAGTTTGAAAAATTTATAGGAAAAGATATAGTAGATGTATTAAAGTTAAGAGAAGATATATTAGATTTTGAAATAACATCAAATAGACCAGACTGTTTTTCAATAGAAGGATTAGGAAGAGAAACTGCAATATCTTTAGGTGAAAAATTTAAAAATCCTCATAAAGATTTAGATAAAGAAGTAAAAACAGTAAATGAAATAGAAGGGCTAAAAGTAGATATAGAAGCAAAAGATTTATGTTATAGATATATAGCAAGAGTTATAAAAGATGTAAAAATTGAGAGCTCACCAGAATGGATGAAAAGAAGATTAAATGCATGTGGAGTAAGAGCTATAAATAATATAGTAGATATAACAAACTATGTAATGCTAGAACTAGGAGAACCAATGCATGCATTTGACATAAACTCAGTTAAAGGCAAACACATAATTGTTAGACGTGCAAAAGAGAACGAAAAAATTATAACACTAGATGAAATAGAAAGAACATTAGATAATTCAGATTTAGTAATAGCAGATGAAGAAAAGCCAGCAGCAATAGCAGGTGTAATGGGAGGCTTGCATTCTGGAATATCAGAAGATACAAAAACAGTAGTTTTTGAAGCGGCTACATTTAATAGAGGAACAGTTCGTTTAACTGCTAAAAAAGTGGGATTAAGAACAGAAAGTTCATCAAGATTTGAAAAAGGATTATCACCAGAAATAGCATTAAGAGCTATAAATAGAGCAGTAGAACTTGCAGAAATGATTGGAGCAGGAAAAGCAGTTGAAGCAAAAATAGATGTATACCCAGAAAAAGAAAAACAAAAAATTATTAAATTTGAACCAGAAAAGATTAATAATTTACTTGGAATGAATATATCTGAAGAAGAAATGAAAACAATTTTAGAAAATCTAGGAATAAAAGTTAATGGAAACATGTTAGAAATTCCATATTTCAGAGTAGATATAGAAAGAACAGCAGATATAGCAGAGGAAATAATAAGAATACATGGTTATGACACATTACAAAGCACACTAATAAATGCAGAAAGTACATTAGGTGCTAAAACAAAAGAACAAAAATTACAAGACCAAGTAAAAGAATTCTTAGTAAATAAAGGCTTTTCAGAAATGTATTCATTTGCATTTATAAGTCCAGAAGAATTCAAAAAATGCAAATTAGATAATACTAAAGCAATAAAAATTAAAAATCCATTAGGAGAAGATTACTCATTAATGAGAACTTCTATGATGCCAACTGTACTACAATCTATAGCTACAAATTATAATAAAAAGAATAAAAATGTACAACTATTTGAGATAGGCAAAATATATTCAGATGAACAAGGAAATATCGAAAAGGATGAATTACCAACAGAAATAGAACAAATTGCGTTTGCAATATATGGTGAAAATGCAGACTTCTATACAGTAAAAGGAATAATAGAAAACATACTAGAAATTTCAAACATATCAAAATATCAACTAGAAAGAGAAATAAATGCGAATTTACATCCAGGAAGAAGTGCAAAAATATTAATTGGTAAAGACAAAATTGCAAGTTTTGGAGAAGTTCATCCAGAAGTTTTAGAAAACTATGGAATAGGAGAAAAAGTGTATTATGCTGTGTTAGATATAGAAAAATTTGCTAAATATGGAAAAAACAATAAAAAGTATATTCCAATTCCAAAATATCCAGCAGTAGAAAGAGATATAGCAATAGTTGTAGACGAGGAAATAGAAGTAGGACAAATAGAAAATATAATATCAAAAAAAGCAAAAAATATATTAGAAACAGCTAAATTATTTGATATATACAGGAATGAGAAACTAGGGGCAAATAAAAAAAGTGTAGCATACGAGTTAATATTCAGAGCAAAAGATAGAACTTTAACAGATGATGAAATAAAAAATACAATGGATGCAATAACAAAAGAATTACAAGTAGCTTTAGGTGCAGAATTAAGAGCATAAAATATAAATACAAAAATAAAGAATACAAATAAATGTATTCTTTATTTTTGATATATAAATTAAATCCATTCACCATATTTTTTGATATAAATTTTCTTAGCAAACATTGCTAAAATACAGTATAAAAATGTAACTGCAAATATTAATACAATGTATTTTGCAGCAATTGGAACTAACCCAATTAAACTTCCTGCAGGAGTAAATGGAACTATTATTCCTACTAGTATTAATAAAATAGAAGAAGCATATACCATTTTATGTGCATTACTTTGAACAAAAGGTATTTTAGCTGTTCTAACAATATGCATACCAACTAAATTTGATACAATACTATAAGTAAACCATATTGTTTGGAAAATTGCTGCTTCTCTAACTCCAAAAACAAACCATAAAGAAGCAAATACAATCAAGTCAAATATAGAACTAACAGGTCCCATAAATAACATAAAGTTTTTCAAACTTTTTATGTCTAATTTTTTTGGCTTTTGAACCATTTCTTTATCAACATCATCAAAAGGAAGTGTCATTTGACCAAAATCATAAAGTAGACCTTCTACTAATAATTGTATAGGTGTTTCAGGTAAAAATGGTAGAGCAACACTGGCAACTATTACAGACAAAACCTCTCCAAAGTTAAAACTTGTAGCTAGTTTAATATATTTCATTAAATTTACAAATGTTTTCCTTCCTTCAGTAACACCATCTAATAGAACATTTAAGTCTTTTTCCAATAATATAATGTCTGCAGATTCTTTAGCAATATCTACAGCAGTATCTACTGAAATTCCTACATCTGACTTAGTTAGTGAAGGACTATCATTTATTCCATCTCCCATATAACCTACAACATTACCATCTTCTTTTAACAATCTAACAATTCTAGATTTCTGTATAGGAGATAATTTTGCAAAAATATTATTTTTTCTAATTAATCTAAGAACAGCAACATCAGATAATTTATCTAATTCATTTCCTAAAATAATAGATTTCGATTTAATACCAACTTTATCGCAAATGCATTTAGTTACTTCAGCATTATCGCCAGTAAGAACTATAACACGAATTCCAGATTTATTCATTTTTGATACTGCTTCTTTAGCACTCTCTTTAGGTGGATCCAAGAAACCTATAAAACCTATCAGTATCATATTTTTTTCATCTTTAATTTCAAAGTCGTAGTTCGGTATTGTACTATATTTCTTACAAACGGCTATAACTCTTAAACCTTCTTTATTTAAATCTTTACTAATTTTTTGAATATTTTCTCTAATTTCCCTAGTTAATGGAGAAATAGTTCCTTTATATTCTACAGAAGTAGAAATATTAAGAATTTCTTCAACAGCACCTTTAGTTATCAATTCATCTTTGCCCTCTTCATTTTTTACAGCAACAGATAAACGTCTACGAGCAAAATCAAAAGGTATTTCATCTAATTTTATATACTTACTTGTTAATTCTGCCATATTATATTCTTTAGCACGGTTTATAACAGCTTCATCGATATTGCTTCTTAAACCAGTTTGAAGACTAGCATTTAGATAAGCATATTTTAGAACCCCAATATCTTCATCGCCTTGTATATCTAAATATTTTTCTAAAACAATTTTGTCTTCTGTTAAAGTCCCTGTTTTATCAGTACATAGGATATTCATAGCTCCAAAATTTTGAATAGCATCTAATTTTTTTACTATAGTCTTTTTCTTAGACATTTTAACAGCACCTTTAGATAAACAAGAAGATAAGATAACTGGAAGAAGTAATGGAGTTATTGCAATTGCAATTGCAACTGCAAAAGTAAATGCTGTTACTATACTATGCTTTGAAAAATTAAGTATAAATACAATTGGAATTACAATAAGCATAAATCTAATTAATAATTTACTTATACTTTCAATACCTTTTTGAAAAGCAGTTTTAGGTTTCCCAGTAGTTAGAGTATGTGCTATTTTACCAAAATAAGTTGCATCTGCGGTTTTAATAATAACACCTTTAGCACTACCAGAAATAACATTAGTTCCCATAAAGCATATGGTATCTAAATCTGCGATATTATCTAATTCATTTTCTTGCATTTCTGATTCTACTAATTTTTTTACAGCATTAGATTCACCAGTTAATGATGATTGTCCAACATATAAGTCAGTTGATTCTATAATCCTCAAATCAGCAGGAATCATACTACCAGCTGAAAGAACTACAATATCACCAATAGTAGCATCTTTTATTTGAATTTGGACTTCCTTACCATCCCTGATAACAGTACAAGTTGTTGCAACTAATTCTTTTAGCTCATTTGCCGCCTTATTTGAACGGTACTCTTCAAAAAAATCTAATAATGTACTTGCTATAACTAAGATTCCAATAACTAATATATTAGCATAACTAGGCTCTTCAGGGAGTATTATATCTGTATAACATAAAAGTAAAGTTATACCTAATAAAATGATATTAAAAGGTGTAAACAAGCTTTCTAAAAAATAGTGATACCACCTTTTAGGCTTGGCTTGTCTAATAGTATTTGGACCAAATTCTTTTAATCGATGTTCTGCTTCTAACTGGCTAAGCCCAGTTTCTCTAACACCATATTTTTTAATAAAATCGTCTTTATGCAATAAACAATCTTGTCCATATAATTCTGCAACATCCACATCTTCTTTTAAATTTGCCATTAATACATCAACTCCATTAATAAAATTACTTTAAAATTATATCACAAAATAATAAAAATAAAACAAATAAATAAAAAATAAACAAAAAATCTTATAACTCCTTCTAAATATACTATTTCTTCTTTTGTTTGAAAATTTGACAGTAATGTAAAAATATGGTAAAATGGAAATGTAGAGAGCAAAAATTAATATTTTTGCGAAAGGAGATAATAAATATGGGAAGATTAGAAAATTTGATGAAAAAATTGAAATCAGAGAAAAAAGATAGTGAAATTGAAAAAACTTTAAAAGAATTAGAAGATGAGGGAACAAGAACGGCTGATGAAATAGCTGAAACAATGGGACAGAAAGAAGACAGAACAGCATTTGTTCCAAAAGTAGATGTTCCACCAGTAAACTTAGAAGGTTTTGAAATAAATGAATATGGTGAAATAGTAAGAACTGGTAAAAAAGAACAGGAAAAAGAAGAAGGAAAGGAAAGAGAGTAGCAAAATATTAAAAAAATTTTTAAAAATAGTTGTAAAATTCAAGATAAATTGATATACTGTATAATATAATTAAAGTATATCAATTTTTAATTGAAGGAGGTACAAAATTGGAAGAAGAAAAAAATTTAGTTACAGAAAATAAAGAAGAAACAATTAATGAAAATGATGAAAGCATTAAAATAGCTAATGATGTTGTGGCTTCAATTGCAGGTGTTGCAGTTTCAGAAGTTCCAGGAGTATATGGAATGGCAGGAGGAATAACAGAAATATTTGGAAAAAAAGGATTAGCAAAAGGAATTAAAGTAGAAGTTGGTGAAAAAGATACAAAAATTGATGTAAATATAATTGTAGAATATGGTGCAAGAATTCCAGATGTTGCTTTTGAAATTCAAAACAGAGTAAAAAAAGCAGTAGAAACAATGACAGGTTTAAATGTATCAAGTGTAAATATCCATGTACAAGGAATTAATATTGCAGAAAAAAGAGGAGAAGCAGATAATTTAGAAAACAAAGAATAAAATAAAGAAAAAAAGGAGATAAAAATATGAAAATTTTAGATAAAATAGGACTAGTATTATTCTCTAGTATAATATTATTAGTAAGTTTAGCACTTATTTTAACAATAGCAGGTTGGTTAGATTTAGATTTAGTAATCGATAGTGTAGAGTATATAACAACAGATAATATAGGGGCAAAAGTTACTTTTGGAATATCAATAGTATTAATATTATTAGCAATAAAATGCATTTTCTTAAATTCTGACACAAAAAGTACAAGCAATTCAAAAGATGGAATATTATTAGAAAATGATAGTGGAAAATTATTAGTATCAAAAGATACAATAGAAAGCTTAACAAATGCAGTAGTAAGAAACTTTGAAACGGCGCAAAACGTAATGACAAAAGTTGAATTAGATAATGATAATAATGTAAGTATTTATATAACACTTTTCGTATATCCAGATGCTGTAATAAAAGATTTAACAGCAAGCTTACAAAAGAACATAAAAGAAACCATAAAAAAATCACTAGATTTAGAAGTAAAAGATGTAAATGTTAGAATAAAAAATATTACAGTAAAGAAAGAAGTAAAAGAATAATTGTAGACAAGGAGAATGGATATGGACGAATTTAAAGATTTTCTTATAAAATATAGAGGTGCAATCATAGGTGGAATTATCGCTATAATAGCATTAATATTAAAAATACATGAATTTTTAATAGGATGTTTAATAATAGTGGCTGGAATATTACTGGGAAATTATGTACAGCAAAATAAAGAGATGGTAAAAGATAAAATAAGAAAGATAGTAGACAAATGGTAAGAAAGGGAATAAAATGAATATATCAAAAATGAGAGAATATGCATTTATGTTATTATATGAATTAGAAATACAAAAAGATTATAGTGAAGAAAATATAGAGCTATTTCTAGAAAATAACAATATAGAAGATAAAAATGCAAGGAGATATATAAGAAAAATAGTAAGTGGCGTAAAGGGGAAAGAAGCAGAAATAGAAACAAACATAGAAAGCAAATTAAAACCAGAATGGCAAATGAAAAGAATCTCAAAAATAAATATGGCACTATTAAAACTGTCTATATATGAAATGCTATATGCAGATGTACCATATAAAGTAGCTATAAATGAAGTAATTGAACTTGCAAAAAAATATGGAGATGATAATTCAGCACCATTTATAAATGGCGTTTTAGCAAATGTTGTTAAGGAGAACTTATGAAACCAGTAGCAATAACAGTGAGTGAATTGAATAAATATATAAAAAATAAAGTAGATGAAGATGAATATTTAAATAATGTATATGTGAAAGGAGAAATTTCTAATTTTAAACATCACTATACAGGACACATGTATTTTACTTTAAAAGATGAAAAATCTTTAATAAAATGCGTTATGTTTAAATCATCAACATCTACTTTAAAATTTATACCAAAAGATGGAATGAAAGTGCTAATATTTGGAACTGTTGCAGTATATGAAGCAGGAGGAGTATACCAAATATACTGCAAAGCAATGCAAGAAGATGGTGTAGGAGATTTATATCAGAAATATGAAGAATTAAAAAATAAACTTGAAAAAGAAGGACTATTTAGAAAAGAATACAAAAAAAATATACCATTAATGCCAAAAACAATTGGAGTATTAACATCACAAACTGGTGCAGTAATTAGAGATATAATTAATGTATCAACAAGAAGAAATCCAAATGTAAATATAAAATTATATCCAATTCCAGTACAAGGAGTAGGAGCAGCAGAAAAAATAGTAGATGCACTTAAAATAATGAATGAAAATAAACTATCAGATGTAATAATTTTAGCAAGAGGAGGAGGCTCTTTAGAAGACTTATGGCCATTTAATGAAGAAATTGTTGCAAGAGCGATATATGAATCAAAAATACCAATAATATCAGCAGTAGGACACGAAACAGATTTTACAATTGCAGATTTTGTTGCAGACTTAAGAGCACCAACACCATCAGCAGCAGCTGAACTTGCACAAGTAGAT
Organism: uncultured Clostridia bacterium; assembly: GCA_944390405.1. GTDB lineage: Bacteria > Bacillota > Clostridia > TANB77 > CAG-508 > UMGS1781. Next base: position 30,972 of record CALXPS010000014.1, read on the forward strand.
GTATATGAAATCCAGAAAAAATTACTAGCATATCAAGAAAGATTTAAACAAGCTTTAAGAAAAAGACTAGAACTTATGAGATTGAGATATGAAAAAACAATGTCATCAAGAATATTTACAGATCCAATGAAACAAATAAACGAGAAGTACATATTAGTTGATATGAAAACAAAAGAAATAGAAAATAATATTTTAAACAAATTAAAAGAAAGCAAAAATAAAGCAACAAATATTATAACTAAACTAGATACTTTAAGCCCATTAAAAACATTAGCAAGGGGATACAGCATAACAGAATATAATGGAAAAATATTAAAAAGTGTAAAACAAGTAAAAGAAGATGAAAAAATAGAAATTAGACTAAAGGACGGAAACATAACTGCAAAAGCACTAAAAATACTTAATAATTGAAAATACGTAGGGGCGAGCATTGCTCGTCCGTGTAAAGAATCCAATATTATATAAATAAAATTAAAGAATGAGAGGAGATACTATGAAAAAATCATATATATTTATAATAATATTAATAGTAATCATCGCAATTGGAGTTATAATAGGAATGAATTTAAATAAGGACAATGAGGCAAATCCAACAGGCTCTGATAATGTAGAAAACAATATGGAAAATGAAGAAAATAATAATATTACAAATAATCAAATAGAAAATGAAACAAATACTAACGTGGAAAATATTAATGTAGAAAATAATACAGTGACACAAGAACCTGAAGAAAATGAAGTTCAAGAAGAACCAAAAACAGATTTAGAAAAGGCTATAGATATTGTAGAAAAAGATTGGGGAGAAGATGATGCAGTATATTTTGCACAAGATGGGCAAAATGCAAATGGAGAATACATAATATGTGTAAGAGATAAAAATTCAACAACTGCAATAGCTTGGTATACAGTAAATGTAGCAAGTGGAACATTTACAAAAGAATATTAATTTTGTATAAAATAATACAAGTAAATTTGATAATTAAGTAAAAAGGAGATTAATATGAATTTTGAGGAAAATATAGAACAACTAGAAAAAATAGTACAAGAATTAGAAAATGGAAACTTAAATTTAGATGATTCAATAAAAAAATTTGAAGAAGGAATGAATATATCAAAAAAATGCAATGAAATATTAGAAGAAGCCGAGAAAAAAATAACAATACTAATAAAAAAAGATGATAAAATTGAGGAAGAAAATTTTGAATAAAAGCCTAATTATATATTGTATAAAAACCACTTTTTTGTTAATAATACAAAAAGGTGGTAATATTTATGTTAAAAAGAAGAATTATTCCAATAGTTTTATTAGTAGTTTCAATATTGGCATTCCTCTTATATAATATATATCTAAGAGAAGATTCAAATAGCAGTTATGCCCTATCTAAATATGGTTCAAGAGGAGAAGAAGTTAGGCAAATACAAACAAAGCTAAAAAGATGGGGATATTATAGCGGAAATATTGATGGAATTTATGGTAGTCAAACATTATCTGCTGTAAAATGGTTTCAATCTAAAAATGGATTAACTGTGGATGGAATTGCAGGACCAAAAACTTTAGCAGCAATGGGAATTACAGGAACTAGTAATAATACTAGCAGTTCGACTTCAAATTCAGACTTAAACTTACTTGCTCGTCTAGTATATGCAGAAGCAAGAGGAGAGCCATACTCTGGGCAAGTTGCAGTAGCAGCAGTGGTGTTAAATAGAGTAAAAAATTCATCGTTTCCAAATTCAGTTGCAGGAGTAATCTACCAAAGAGGTGCTTTTAGTGTAGTAGATGATGGGCAAATTAATTTAACTCCTAATCAAACTGCATACTCAGCAGCAAGGGATGCAATAAATGGGTGGGATCCAACATATGGAGCAATATATTATTTCAATCCAAAGACTGCAACAAATGGTTGGATTTGGTCTAGACCAGTAACAGTTGTAATAGGAAATCATAGATTTTGTAAATAAATGTTGATATTTTTCAAAATTTGTAATATAATTGTAACAAATTTGTAATAATTGATTCGAAAAGGAGATAAGAATGTTTGGGTTTGGGCAAGATATAGGGATTGATTTAGGAACTGCAACAGTAATTGCATATGTAAAAGGAAAAGGAATAGTATTAAGAGAACCATCAGTTGTAGCTGTTAATAATCAAACAGGAGAAGTTTTAGCAGTAGGAGCAGAAGCAAGAAGAATGCTTGGTAGAACACCAGGTAGTATAGTTGCTACAAGACCATTAAAAGATGGTGTTATTTCCAATTATACAGTTACAGAAAAAATGTTAAAACATTTTATAACAAGAGCGTGTGGTAAAACAATGTTTTCGCCAAGAATTATGATATGTATCCCTTCACAAGTTACGGAAGTAGAAAAAAAAGCAGTAATAGATGCAGCAACGCAAGCAGGTGCAAGAAGAGTATATTTAATAGAAGAACCAATTGCAGCAGCTATAGGTGCAGGAATAGATATATCAAAACCATGTGGAAATATGGTTGTAGACATCGGTGGTGGTACTGCAGACATAGCAGTAATCTCACTAGGAGGTTCAGTTGTAAGTACATCAATTAAAGTTGCGGGTGATAAATTCGATGAAGCAATAGTAAAATATATAAAGAAAACACATAATATGATGATAGGAGAAAGAACAGCAGAAGATTTAAAAGTAAATATTGGATGTGTTTATCCTAAAATACAAGATACAGAAATGGAAGTAAAGGGAAGAGACTTAATGACAGGTTTACCCAAAATGGCAACAATTCATTCTAGTGAGATGTTGGAAGCATTATTAGAACCAGCACAGGCAATATTAGAAGCAGTACATTCAGTATTAGAAAAAACACCACCAGAATTAGCAGCAGATATAAGTGATAGAGGCATATATATGACAGGAGGAGGTTGCTTGGTAGATGGATTAGATAAACTACTACAAGAACAAACTGGCATAAATGTAATGATTGCAGAAGATGCTGTATCATGTGTAGCATTAGGAACAGGAAAGGCACTAGATAATTTAGATATATTAGATGGAAAGGCAAGAAAGTAATAAATATAATAGGAGTAATACAAATAATGTATTACTCCTATTGTATTTAAGATTCTTTTTTACTATTTTCATAGTATTTTTTCAACTTCTCATAAACTAAATAATTTATTGTACCAGCAGGAAAATGACCATCTTTATTTTGTTTACCAGCAGGTACACCTGTTAAAATTTCAATTCCTTCATCAATTGTAGAAACAGCGTAAATATGAAATTTACCAGATTTAACAGCTTCAATAATTTCATTAGATAAATGTAAATTACGTACATTCTGAATTGGTATAATTACACCTTGTTCATTGTTTAAACCACGTTTTTTACATATATTATAAAATCCTTCTATTTTCTCATTAACTCCACCGATAGGTTGAATAAATCCTTTTTGATTAACAGATCCAGTTACTGCAATAGATTGATTAATAGGAATTTTTGAAAGGCTAGAAAGTATTGCATAACATTCAGTACTTGAAGCACTATCCCCATCAACACCATTATATAACTGTTCAAAACATAAGCTAGCTGTTAAAGATAGTGGAAAATCTTGTGCAAATTTTTCTCCAATATATCCTCTTAATATAAGTACACCTTTAGAGTGGGTAGAACCAGACATTTCAACTTCTCGTTCAATATTTATAACTCCATTTTTACCCATAAATGTATTTGCCGTTATCTTAGCTGGTTTACCGAAAGTATAATCACCGATTGTCATAACAGTTAAACCATTAATTTCACCAACTTTATAACCATCTGTATCAATAAGCAAAGATTTTTCTTCAATCATTTCAGAATATTTTTGATCGTATTTTTTTATTCTTTCAATTCTTTTATTTAAAGCTTTATCAATATAATCAGCAGAAATTATTTTTTTTCTAGATAGTTTAGACCATGTAGAAGCTTCAGATACAATTTCACCAATTTCATTAAAATGAGTAGATAATTTTTCCTTATCATCTGATAAACGTGATGCAAATTCTACAACTTTTGCCATAGCCCCCCTATCCAAAGGTAAGCAGTTTTCTTTTTCACAATAGCTATGGACAAATTTAGCTAATCGCAAAATATTTTCACTATTTCTAGGTGCAGATTCTTCAAATTCTACTTTTATTTTAAATAGTTTTCTAAAATCTGGATCTAATGCAAGTAAAGTATGATATATATTTGCATCACCAATAAGCAAAACTTTTAAATTTAAAGGAATAGGTTCGGGCTTTAATGAAATCATAACAGTTGCAGAACGTTGATCCATATTATTTTCAATATTTGCTTCCTTTACTAAAAGCGCTTTTTTCAAAGTATCATAACAAAATTGATTTGTAAGTAAATCTTGAGCTTGTAAAATAAGGTATCCTCCATTTGCTTTGTGAAGAGTGCCAGATTTAAGCATAGTATAGTCGGTTCTAAGCATACCATATTGATTTTCATATTCCAATCTGCCAAATAAATTTTGATAAGAATAATTAGAATCCATTATTACGGGGCTACCCTGAGTATTACTATTATCTACAAATAGATTTACTCTATAATTTAACCAAGGACGTGCAATATCAGGTTTTGGAGATTGTGGATGATTAGGGTTACATACTTCTTCATTAACAAAATGATTAATATTTTTTAAAATATCTTTTTTTATATTATCTAAAAAAGTAACAATTTTGCTATTTTTTTTATATGTTGCTCTAATAGGATTAATATAAGCATTAATAGTAAGTAAAGCAATATTAGATTGCCATTCATCAATTTTTTGTTCAGACTCTTTTTCAATAATTTTTAACTGACCAATAACTTGCATAATTTGTTCTTGAACAATATTAGATTTTTCTTCAAACGTTTTTTTAATATTTTCATCTAATTTTTCAAATTCTTCTTCATCAATTGCTTTACCTTCAAAAACTGGTAACATATATATACCATTTGGAGCAGCTTTAACTTGAAAATCATTTTTCAAAGTTTCTTTATTTAAATTATTAAGTAGTTTTTCACGTTTTTCTTCATATTTTTGTTTAATTAATTTTTTCTCTTTTTCAAAATCTTCGTTATTAAAAGTTCTTTTAAGGTATTTCTTTACATCTTCAATAAAAGTTTCCATTGTTTGCACAAAAACTTTTCCTTCACCAGCATGAAGTGATACTGCAATAGGCTCATTAGGATTTTCAAAATTGTATAAATAGCACCAATCATCAGGTGTTTTTTGCTTACTTGCAATTTCAGAAACATATTGTTTTGTATACATTGTTTTACCTACACCTGCAGGTCCTTCAATATAAAGATTATAACCTTTTGTATTTATATTAAGACCAAATTGCAAAGCATTAATTCCTCTTTCTTGACCATAAACTAAACCAGTACTATCAAGTTCTTCAGTAGTTTCAAAATTAAAAATATCAGGATCACATGTTTTCTTTAAATCTTTGTAAGTTAATTCATTTCTTTTCATTAGTATTCCTCCAATTTATTTTAAATATAGTGTCATAATAAATGCATCTTCGACACCATCATAATATTTTTTACGTATTCCTAAAGTTTTAAATCCATATTTTAAATATAATTTTTGAGCATAGATATTTTTTGTGTTTACTTCTAAAGTTATAGAATCTTTTATTTTTGCAAGTTCGATAAGTTTTTCAAGTAATAAACTTCCAATATTATTATGTCTATAATTTTTATGTACAACGATATTTGTAATATGTGCATCATCAACAGAAAACCAAATACCAGCAAATCCAACAATTTTATTACTTAATCTTGCAACAATGTATTTAGAACTTATATTTTCAAGTTCAGACTTCAGATTCCTTGCTGTCCAGAAATCATCAAAATCAGAATTATATATTGGTTCAATTTCATTAAAATCATTTATAGTCATATCTGAAATTTGTAGATTATCCATTTTCTTTTAACCTTTCTGCTTGAGATTTCCTTAAATATAAAACAGATAAATTATCAGCATCAGTTGATAAACCATTAAGATATTTTCTATATCCGCAAATACCAATATTACTACTACAAATAGTATTATCAAAATTTTGTGAAATATTTATAAGTTTAGCACCATCTCCAACAAAAGCCATATTACTATATTGCTTAAAAATAGGTAATAAATTATTTATATCATCTGCGAAATAATCAGAAATTAAATCATAATTACTATTAAAAATACCAGCATATACTTGATTATTGCGAGCATCTATAATAGAACAGATATAGTCATAACCGGTAACATTATATGCTAGTCCTTCTAATGAAGAACATCCTACAACTGGAATTTTTTTAACTTCAGATAAAGCTTTAACAGTTGAAACACCAATTCTAATACCTGTAAATGAGCCAGGACCAATATCGCAAGCAATTAAGTTAATATCATCAAGTGAAAAGCCAGTAGTTTCAAGAAGTTTTTGAATAAAAGGCATAAGGTTTTCAGAATGAGTTTTCTGATTTAAAATATTAAGTTCTTGAATTACATTATCATCTTCAAGTAAGGCTACTGAAAGTTTGTTACTTGATGTTGAAATTGCTAAAATCTTCATTAAAATCTCCTTTGAAATCTATATCTATATAACGTTTATTTTCATAATCAATATCTTTATTAATAGTTATTTTAATATATCGAGATAAAATAGGTTCAATCAATTCTCCCCATTCAATTAAGCAAATACCATTATCAAAATATTCTGTACCTCCAATAGCATAAAATTCATCTAAATCTTCTAGTCGATAAACATCAAAATGGTATATATATAAATTATTTTTATAATATTCATTAACAATAGTAAAAGTAGGGCTAGAAATTTCATCCTCTAAACCAAAAAACTCAAGAAAGCCTTCAGTAAATTTGGTTTTACCGCTACCTAAATCACCGAGATAAAATAACAATATCTCCAACATTTAATTTAGAGGCTAAATTAAACCCAATATTTTTAGTTTCACTCTCATTATTTGATATAAACTTAAGCATAATTTCACCTATAGATATTTTATCTTAAAAGGATAAATTTGTAAAGAAAAAATTAAAAAATACTTTACTTTTTTTGGGGAATACGGAAGTTTAACAGTTAATCAAATAAAAAATTAATATAAGCATTGAAAGTGCTTAATTTTTTTGTCAAATTTTCAT
>CALXPS010000015.1 GCA_944390405.1 uncultured Clostridia bacterium
ACATTTTACGCACTTAAAACTTAGTTATACCAACTAGTTTAAGTGCGTATTTCCATTATTTTACTGTAAAATTCAGGCTATAATACTACATTTTTTGCATCATGTCAATACTTTTTTTAAATTTTTTGATTTTTTTTAAATTGGCAAAATTTTCATTGCCTATGCAACAGCTTTTTCTCTAAAAATATTGTGTTTTTCTCGTTTTATATCTTTGATTTTATTAACATTTTTCTATATCAATTATTTTCACAATGTTTTCTTCTATTTTTCCATATATTATAACTATATCTTTTATTTCTAAATTTCTTAAACAAAAATCCGCTATTTCGTTATGGCCTGCTACTTTTATTTCTGTTTTATCTATCAATTTTAAATATAAAATTGCTTTTGCACTTTTGTTTCTTTCTAACATAAATTTATATTCTACATCTTTTATTAATTTCCCTATTAAAAATACTGCGTTCATATTATCTCTCTTTCTTATATCATAGAAAGCATAAAATACATATGTTCGAATTTCTACTAATATGCATTTTATTGATACTTTTTTACCTATATTAGGAAGGAACAAATCCCTTTAACTACTAATACCTTTACTGTATACATTCCTTAAAATGTATAATCTCAAAGAAAATTTGTATTAGAGCTGGAGGCTAGAACCGTTATTGGTGTTGGTATTGCTCGGATTGTTGTTGTTGCGATAACTTGCTGAATTGCTGTTGTTGTAATTGCCGGCCTCTGTTGACCCTGTTATTGGTAGAGTTGGCCTTTTTGATTTATCCCTATGTTATTTAATAAAATAACTTTTCTTTTAAATTTTTTACATCTGCTATTTTTATATATCCTAAATGTCCTGCTAAATATAATTTTGCTTCTTTACTTGTAATTTCTCCTTTTGCTACTTTTTCTTTTAGGCTTTTTATTTTTTTCTTTAACCTTCTTTTCCCTTTATCTCGTATTTTCAATCTGTATTCATTTATCTTGTATCCGCAAAAGTTTACTCCCTGTTTATTTTTAAAAATCTGTGTTTTTTGATTTAATTCTAGTTTTAGTTTTTCTTTTAAAAATTTCTGAACTGCTTCTAATATCTCTTTTGCTTTCTTCTTTGTTTTTAGCAATATTATTCCATCATCCATGTAGCGAAAGTAATATTTACATTTTAGATTATGTTTTACATATTGGTCTAGTTCATTTAAATATATATTTGCATACATTTGTGATGTGTAATTCCCTATTGGTAATCCTGTTTTACCTTTATTTGAATATATTATTTCTTTTGTAAGCCACAATATTTTTTTATCTTTTATCTTCCTTTTTAGTATTTCATATAAAATGTCTTTTTGTATGTTTTCAAAGTATTTTTTTATATCCATTTTTAATATGTAATATTCTCCCCATATGTTTTTACAGTGCTTCATTGTTTTTTGTACATCTAAACAAGCTTTATGCATCCCTCTCCCTTTTAAACATGCATAACTTGTATTTATGATTTGTATAATATAAACATCTATTTCCTTCTATTTTATTTAAATACATAATGTATTTTATTGTTTCATACATTGAAGTTTTATATTCTGTTCCAATACTATATTTTTCTGTTCTTGGTATTTTTATTATTATTTCTAACATATATTGTATATATTTTTCCATTTTTGGTATTACTTCTAATTTTCTATTACTAGTATTTTCCTTCATTTCTTGTATTCCTAATGGCGCTATTATTACTATTATGGCTTATTGGCAAAATCCTGCAAACGCAATAATAGCGCTCCCGCCAGGGAGCGCTCCCGCCAGGGACAAAATTTCCCCATTTACCGTTTTGAAAATGAGCTTTAATATTGGGAAAAGCTCCATTTTCAAAACGATAAATTGGAAAATTTTGCCCTTTGCGTGTAAACTCGCAAAAAATCGTTCAGATTTTTTACCCTGCCACTATTTTGTGGCAGTAATTGGTGTATCGCTATTAGCTTACAGAACTACGTAAAGCTGGAGGCTAGAACCGAGATAGGCGTGGATAGCACACGGACCGTTGCTGTAGCGATAACTTGCTGAAAGGCTGAAGACGCAATAGCCGGCCTCTGCAGACCCTGCCACGGGTAGAGTGGGCCTCTGTAGTCCATATAAATACGTTTCCTTCTAGATCGTATATGTTTTTTACTTTGTCATTGTATTGTACCGAACCTGAATAGTTTAATCCTCCTGTTTGATACATGTCTGATAAATCATGTCCTACATTTCCTGCTGTTTTTATGTTGTATGGTTGTCCGTCTGGTCTTTCTCCATTTTCTACAAATTTCATTACTTGGTCGTATGCTGCTCCTTGTATCATTGTACTTTTTACACTTGTTAATCCATTGTTTTCGGCATATTTCTTTTGTTGGGCATACATTCTATACCATGTTACACTACTTATGCCTGTGTCTGTTCCTGCTACTGATTTTACTGTTGCATTTGTATCACTATTTACCATTCCGCTTGTTTCGTATCTGCCTATATAAAATCCTTGGTTTTCATATACGCTTTTTACTACTTCATTATATTCTTCTTGTAGACTTTGTTTGAACTTTGCTGTTGTATCATAGCCTGTTGTTCCTAGGATGCTTGACAATTGGGTTAAGTATGTGTTACTGCCATCATAACTTGTTCCATCTCCTGTGCTGTTTCCTGTTACTACATCTGGCTCTCTTAGTCCAGTGTTTGGTGTGTAGACTTCGGTATAGGCTTTCTCGAAGTTTTCTCCAGTAGATGTTGCATATAGTCTTCCTGCCATTAGGTTTGAATTATGGGTTATGCATTTTGCTTCTCCATTTACAACTTGTATATTACAGTTTCCATTTGAGCCAGTTTTTGCTTGGCAGATGTACATGTTATTTATTTGTTCGTGTGATATTGGTATCCATACAAATTGGTCATATGTTGTTTGGGCATTTGCTACTTCAGTTGGGTTTGTCCAATCTACTGTTTCTCCATCTGGGATTAGGTATATTACTAGTCCATCTTCTATTGTGCTTTCTTCTGGCACACCTGATACAGTAAAGTCTCCTGGGATTACTGCTTTGTCTCCGTTTGTGTCTTCATATTCTGTGGTTGTGTCTGCTTTCTCTCCTGGCTGTATTGTTTCTGGTGGGTCTCCTCCGTCTGGTGGGTTGTATACGTTTTCTAGTTCGCCCATTAGTTCGTCTACTCTGTTTTGTTCTTCTCCTACTTTATTGTTTGTTTGTCCTACTGCGTCTTTGGCCGTATCAAATAATTTTCCATCTATTGCTACATCTATTGTTACTGCTACTAGTATTAGCATTATTATTATTGTGATTATTAATGCTATTAGTGTTATACCTTGTTGGTTTTTATTTCTATACTTATTATTTCTTTCCATTTTCATTTTTTCTATCAGTCCTTTCTTTTGTTTTTATTTTTTTCTCGTAATTATTCGTTTTCTTACGCATTAAAGCACATGTAGCAATAACTTAAGCAATATAGCTTTTGGTAAGTTCTATTCAGTTTTCAATGTGCTTTTTTGCGTTTTATTTCTTGAATAATCTACATTTTTAATTTACCATTCTTTTGTTCCTTTGTCAACTGTTTTTACAAAATTTTTGTTGCATTTCAAATGAAATTTTAGGTCTATTTTTGGATATTTTTATTTTGAAAGATAATTATTTTATTGACCTTTTGCTGTTTTTATCAATCCCACAAATAAAGGGTGTGGTTTGTTTGGTCTTGATTTGAATTCTGGATGAAATTGCCCAGCTATAAAATATGGATGATTTTTTAGTTCCACAATTTCCACTAATTTTCCATCTGGTGATGTTCCTGAGCAGATTAAGCCCGCTTTTTCCATTTGTTCTTTATATTTGTTATTGTATTCAAATCTATGTCTATGTCTTTCTGCTATTTCTGTCTTACCATATAGGTTTCTTGCTTTACTTCCTTCTTTTAATATACATGGATAGCTTCCGAAGTCTCATTGTTCCGCCTTTTTTGTCTATATTTTTTTGTTCGTCCATAATGTGTATTACTTGGTTTGCTGATTCTGGTGCAAATTCTTCTGAGTTTGCATCTGTTAAACCTAATACATTTCTTGCAAATTCTACTACTGCCATTTGCATTCCTAAGCATATTCCTAAGAAAGGAATATTATTTTCTCTTGCATATTTTATTGCTGCTATTTTTCCATCTATTCCTCTATTTCCAAAGCCTCCTGGAACTAATATGGCATGATATTCTTCTAATATTTTTTTTACATTTTCATTTGTTATTTCTTCTGAATCTACATATCCTATATCTACTTTTACATTATTTTCAAATCCAGCATGTCTTAAGCTCTCTGCTACTGATAAATATGAATCTTCTAATTTTACATATTTGCCTACGATTGCTACTTTTACTGTTTTGTCATCTATATTTCTTATTTTATTTATTAAATCTTCCCATTCCTTGTTATTTGGTTCTATTTTATCTAATTTTAAGTGTCTACACACTTCTTTTGTAAGTCCTTCTTCTTCTAGCATTAAAGGAACTGCATATAAATTATCTACAGTTTTGTTTTGTATTACACTTTCTGGTCTTACGTTACAATATAATGCTATTTTATTTTTCATGTTTTCATCTATTGGCAACTCTGATCTACAAACTAATATATCCGGTTTTATACCAAGTGATTGCAATTCTTTTACTGAATGTTGTGTTGGTTTTGATTTTAGTTCATTTGAACCTGCAATATATGGTAGTAATGTTACATGAATATATAAAACATCTTCTGGTGATTTTTCTATTCCTACTTGTCTTATCGCTTCTATAAATGATAAACCTTCTATATCTCCTATAGTTCCACCTATTTCAGTTATTACAATTTCTATGTCTTCATTTTCAAATTTATATATTCTATCTTTTATTTCATTTGTAATATGAGGAATTACTTGAACTGTTTTCCCTAAATATTCTCCTCTTCTTTCTTTTTCTATTACTGATGAATATATTTTCCCTGTTGTTACACTTGAATTTTGACTTAGATTTTCATCTATAAATCTTTCATAATGTCCTAAATCTAAATCTGTTTCAGCTCCATCATCTGTTACAAATACTTCTCCATGTTCTATTGGGCTCATTGTTCCAGGATCTATATTTATATATGGATCCATTTTTTGCATTGTTACTTTGTATCCTCTATTTTTTAATAGTCTTCCGAAGTGATGCTGCTGTTATTCCTTTCCCTAGTCCTGATACTACTCCTCCTGTTACAAATATGTATTTTGTATTCATTTTTTCCTCCCCTTATTTCTAAACAAAAAAAGATTTAAAAAATTCCCCCGTTTTTAAGGGTTTTTTTTAAATCTATTAAAATTATACCATTTATTTACTTATTTATCAATAGTTTTTTTCATTTTTCTACTAATTTTTGCTTACCATTCACTCTAAAAAAGTTGATAGCACTTTGTAGCTAAAAGCAGGAATTATATGTTCTTTTCGAAAGAAAATAATCAAACAGCCTGCTGCTCAACTCGTGACCCTCATAGACCTTTTGATTTTTTCTTGAGAAAAAACATATAATTCCTGCTTTTGGCGGATTATATGTCTTCATGTCTGAATGCTAACTAATTTCGTAGGAACGAGCTGTGCTCGTCCCTACATCTTTATTTATCTACACCTATTTCTTGTTGTTCTCCCAATATTTTCATTGCCTGGTCCTCTTTGGTTTCTTTTGTTGATATTTCCCCAAGGCTTATCCCTTCTATATCCAAAAACTCGTTTAATTGTTTTTTTACTCTTTTTATTTCATGTCTATCTCTACATAGTATTTCAATTGTTTCAGGCATATCAACTCGTTTTCCCTCTTTAATAATAGTAGATTTATCTTTTCTTAATGTTACTCCTTTCTCATTCTCTGCATTAGTCCTTATCGTTATTATTATACATTTTGGATTTGTATCTTGTAGCTGTATGTGAAAGTCTGGATATTCTCCATTAAATTGAGTTACTAGTGTTTCTAAATCTGTTGTGCTATCACTTTCTGATACATATTTTTGTCTTTCTACTTGTGTTACTCCCACTTTATCTCTTTTTCTTTTTACTATAAATTGTCTTTGGTTGCCTCCAACATCTTCTCTTAAACATAATGATAAACCATTCTGACTATTATAATATGTGTCTTTTATAATTTCTGCTGGCGGAGTAGTCCATTGTTCTCCTAAATATGGTTGTAGGTCACTTAATTGGAATCTACCTTTAGGTTGTATTTTTATTTGTCTATCTGCGTTATCTAATGCTCTTAGTTTACTTGTATCTAATACTCCTCCTTCTTCAAAAGCTTCTCTTAGTTTCTCTGGTTGATTTTCGTATATCATTTTTAATTCATTTACACAATTTAATATGTCTAAGTCATTACTTTGTGTTATTGAAACTAGTGCTTTATCCCATGCATCTTCAACATTTCCATCGCATAATTCTAAATTTTCATTAAATGTTTTTATTACAAAATACATTGAAGCATGTTGAATTTGTTTTTTTCTAGTGTCTATTATTCCTTTTTCTCTCAAACCTGCTACATATTGTATCATACCATTTACTATATTCCAATAGTCTTGATCTACATCATAATATGTTCTACCATCATTTACATTTTCCCTAATTGTATTTGCTATGGTTGTTGTTATTTGTCCAAAATTATCTGTATTAAGCATTCTAATAATTGTATATATTTTTTGTTTTACTTCTTCTCCTCTTTCATAACCTTTTCCAATATCATCTGCCATTGCATCTATCCATTCTTGTGGGAAAAATTGCACATCTATATTTGTTGCACTTGTTTTTTTCAATACATCTACAATATCGCTTACACAATAGCATATTTTATCTGCTTCCCTAGGTAGTTGAACTACTGTCCCGTCACCTCTTTTTTCACTATTGGTTCTACTATGTGCTTCTATAGCTTTTTTTATCTGTGTTTTATTTATTTGTATATATTCTCTTATTTGTTCATCACTACATTCTTTACCCAGGCTTGCCATATGTTTTTTTACTGCCTCTATAATATTTGCTGTTTCGTCTGTAACTATTCTTTCTATAACATTTCTTCCATTTATTTCATGAGAGAAAAATCCATCTAAGTCACCTAATATTCTTTCCGTTGTATGTGCTCCTGGAACATGTCCAATATCATGTATTAAAGCAGATGTTAAACATAATAGAGGTTTTTTATCATTTTCTGTAATTTCTTTGCTTTTATTTATTAGTCCTGTTATTAACATTACCTGTTGTGAATGTAACATTCTATTTGTTATTGGAGTATTTCCTCTATAATAGTTATCATTTAGAAAGTTAACTAATTTGTATTCAATGTCTCTATAATCCATGTCTGAGAAAAAGCATAAAAACATGTCTTCTAAACTTGTTATTTTTCCTGGTCTATAGTTCTTTGTTCTTTTTACTTTTGATATTCTCTCAATTAAATATTTTGGGTCTTTAAAATTTTCTAAGCTAAGATTTTCTGGAATTTTCACTCTATAATCATGTAATACTTGTCCTTTATAACTCAATTGCTCAAATTCTTTTGATCTTATCATATAACTTAGCATTGCACATACTGTTGTTTCTTCTAATGACATGTTATCTCTTTGTTCTTGCATCTCTTTCATAGCTCTCGCGTATTTTGATAAATCATTAATTTGAACATCATAATTTTCACTTATTATTCTGTGTAACTCGCTTAAATGTTCTGGATTTCCTGATAGCACCTCACATTCCATTTCATCTTTCATGCTAAAGTCTTGTCTTCTTTCATTTTCTGTATGTAAGTGGTCAAAAGCTAATTCTATTACTGTTCCATCTTCTGTATGTACATTTACCTTGTTTCTATTGTTTATGACTTTTACAGCAAATTGGAGATCTTTTGGAATATTTACATCTGGGTATTTTTTTCTTAAAACATCTATTGCATCTTCTATATGTATACTACCATCTTCTTGAACATACATTTCTGGAATTTCTGTTTCTAATTCTTCCCTTTGTTTATAATCTTTATCTGAATCAATAGGGCTTTTGTATGTTACAACCGTTTTTCCTACTTTTCTTCTTATTCTAAAACTACATCCATTTTTTAAAAGAGTTCTGTTTGGATCATCATAATATGTATCTTCTTGATTGCTTGGTTTTAAAGCTTGCTCCACATTATATCCTTTTTTCTTTAGTAAGCTTAATATATCTTCTGATTTAATTTTTTCTCTTGGCATCAGTTTTAATTCATTTTCTATACTCACTATTACTACCTCCTTTTTTTCGCTATTTATATTATATAATATTTTAACGTTTTTGGCAATAATTATAAAAATCGAGATACTTATATATCCCGATTTTTTATTATTTATTTATTTTTTCTAATAATTCATCTACATCAATACCATGAACCTCGCATGCTTCTTCTATTGTTTCCTCTTGTGATGCTGGACAACCTAAGCAATGCATTCCTGCTTGTAATAGTATTTCTGCTTTTTCTGGTGCTATTTGTAATAATTCACCTATTTTTGTTGTTTTCTCAATCATTTTTTTCCTCCTCGTCTTATATTTTTTTACAAACTAGAAATATTTTAACACAAATTAACTAAAAAGTATAGACAATTTAAAAAATTTATAGTAAAATGTCTTTAATTTAAGAAAGGTGGTGGATATTTTAGATTTATTAGTTCATTTATTTTTTGCATCTTTTATTATTAATTTATTTATAGTTTTTTATTCTATTTATTCATTTTTTGAAATGAATATTTGTCACGCGTTACAAGGTTCTAAATTAAAAATCAAAAAAATCTCTTAAGGAGGCTATCTTGAAGTTCATATTTTGTTTATTACGATTAGTGTTTTGTCTATTACTTTCACTATTATTAGTTATTCCCATTTTTATATTATTTAACCCTATTCTTACTGCAACAAGTTTTGTTATTCCATATGCATTTTATCCTTTTGATATATGTGTAACAGCACCAATAGCTTGGAAATATATTAAGCTAGCATATTGTTTTTCTTGTTTGTATATATGTTTTATTATCTCTAATTCTGTTTTTAACAAGATTTTTAAGAAAAATTTAGTTTTAAACAAACCAAAATTTAAACAGAAACCAACTACCTCTGGAATTTGTTTGTATTTAGGTAAAAATGATTTAGATGAGGCTGTATATCTTCCAGAGAAAAGTTTATTTCAAAATATTTTAGTTACTGGTACTATTGGTGCTGGTAAAACTAGTTCTTGTATGTACCCATTTGTAAAGCAATTAATTGGATATAAAGCAGAAAATAAAAATGAAAAATTAGGGATGTTAATATTAGATGTAAAAGGGAATTTTTATAAGCAAGTAAAAAAATATACCGAGCAATTTGGTAGAATAGATGATTTATATGTTATTGAACTTGGTGGGAAAGTCAAATATAATCCTTTAGACAAGCCTAATTTAAAACCTTCAGTTTTGGCAAATCGTTTGAAAACTATTTTGACCTTATTTTCTCCCAACAATTCTGAATCATATTGGCTTGATAAAGCCGAAGAAGTCCTTACTGAATGTATTAAACTTTGTAGACTATATAATAATGGCTATGTAACTTTTACTGAAATTCATAAATTAGTTAATTCTCCCAATTACTATAATGAAAAAGTAACAGTTCTTAGACAATTATTTAAGTCCCGGAAATCTTACTAAACTTCAAATATATGATCTTCATTCTGCACTTACTTTTTTCGAAAATGAGTATAAAACTTTAGATTCTCGTGTTCTTTCCATATTAAAATCTGAAATTACTAGAATGACAAATATTTTTATATCTGATTATGATGTTGCAAATACTTTTTGTGCTGAAAAGGATTGTAATAGTTTTACAGGTTTTAAAGAAGTAATAGAACAAGGTAAAATTGTAGTTTTAAATATGAATATAGCAATATTTAAAAATCTTTCTAAATTACTCGCAGCTTATTTAAAATTAGATTTTCAGTCTGAAGTTTTATCTCGGCCTTACAAGTGGTAGTATAAAACCAAGTGCATTTATATGTGATGAATTTCATGAATATGTTACATCAACAGATAGCGATTTTTTTGCACAGAGTAGAGAAGCTAAATGCATAAATATTGTTGCAACTCAAAGTTATACTTCTCTTCTAAATAGTTTAAAAGACCAATATACAACAAAGGCCATTATACAGAATTTAATAAACAAGCTTTGGTTTAGGACAGATGATATTTTTACAATAGAAGATGCTCAAAAACAAATTGGTAAAGAAGATAAAACAAAAATATCTAAAAGTATTTCTGAGAATGCTCAGGAAACTAATTATAATTATATTACTAATTCGCTTTCTTCAAAAAATTCTAGTGTCTCAGAAAGCATTAGTACATATGTTAATTCAGATTTTGTTTATGATACCAATTTCTTTACCCGAGAATTGGAAACGTTTTCTTGCCTTTCTTTCATTTCCGATGGTGACAAAATTTTACCTCCTCAGAAAATAAAAATGTCTCCTTACTTTCTGGAGGAAAATATAAAAAAGAAAGGCAAAAATTATAAAATAATATAATTCTTAGAAAGGGATGATTTTTTGAAGAAAATTTATTATTCGATTTATATTTTAATTTTAGCTTTTGTTTTTTTGAATTGTTTTTGTAATTTTAGTTTTGGTGCATATCCAAAACTTGTAACAACAATAACAAATGCATTTGAAACTGTTGAAACATGGCTCTTAAGAATAGCAACTCCTGCAGCAGCAGTTGCTGTAGGTTCTGGCGTTTTTATGAAAAAATTTAGCTTTGGAGATGAAGAAAGAATTAGAACTGGAAAAAGAATTATTCGAGGCAGTTTATTTTCTTATGGTTTTATTCTTTGTATAGATTTAATTTTATCTGCAATTCAACTACTCGTAAGTAAGAGCGAATAGAGGTGATTTAAATTAATGAAGTAAGTATTACTAATCTTCTAGTATATGCTATTAACAATATGTTATCTAATTTATTATCTTCTATAAATGATAATGTTTACGAATTTTTAGATAAATTAGTTTTTGTGAATGCTGATATTACTAAAAGTCTATCTGCAATTATTGGTGGAAATGCTCATTCTGGTATTACTTTAATCTGCAATTCACTTATCTACGGCTTTCTTCTTTATTATGGTATTTCTTATCTTATTTCACATCTTACTTTTTCTCAAATCGAAAGCCCTCTCCAATTTATTTTTAAGTTACTGCTCTGTGCCATTGCATTAAATGCTAGTGAATTTTTATGTTCGCAACTGATTTCTATGTTTTCACATATTTCTAATATGACATGTGAACTTGGGAACTACATGTTTGGTTTTGATGTTTCTTTTTCTGGTTTAATTCAGGATATTATACCAAAGGAATATTTTTTATCTAATTCTTTTAGCTTGTTTAGTTTTGATGGAATTATCAATACTTCTATTTCCTTTGGTTTTTTAAGTCTTTCTATCTCTTATGTTATACGTTATATAATATTAAAAGTTCTAGTTATAATTGCTCCTTTTGCTATACTCTCTTTGGCCAGTAGCAAAAGCAGTTGGTTCTTTAAATCATGGTTTAAGAGCTTTATTGCTTTACTATTTTTACAAATCTTTGTTGCTATTATTTTACTTGTTTGTTTTATAATTGATGACAGAGATAGATTTTTACCTGCACAAATAATGTATATTGGTATGATTTATTCTTTATTTAAAGCGAATTCATTTGTTAGAGAATTTATTGGTGGATTCTCAACTGACGCAAATTTTAGTTTTTCTAATATTTCTTCTATTTTTAAAGGAGGGAATTCAAAATGAAATTTATAATTCCACAAAATTATGTTTTTAAAAATAAGCTCTTGGGATTTATGGATTATTCTACTGCTATATTCAATATAATTTGGGCAGTAATTGTTTTTATATTAATAAACATATTTCCATTTTCTTTAAACTTTAAAATTGGTTCATTCATAATTTTATATTTCCCCTTGCTACTTTTTAGTTTCTTTGGGTTTAATAATGAAAATATTCTTTATGTTTTTTCTTATGTTTTTAAATTTATTAAAAATAGTAATGTTTATTTTTATGGTAAGGATTGACAAACTAGCTTTTTAAATATACAATTATATTAATGTTTATATATTAAAAAGGAGTATTCATATGTGGGGAGATATCGCAGTTGCTTTTCTTCTAGCTTTTATTACAGCTTATGTTATTACACCTTATACTATAAGATTTGCAAGAAAAGTTGGAGCACTTGACATTCCAAAAGAATCTAGAAAAATTCATAAAAAACCAATGCCTAGGCTTGGTGGATTAGCAGTAATTGCTGGTTTTGCAGTTTCAGTTATTTACTTGCTAATTGTAATGACTATTGAAGGAACTTTTGATTTATTTGGACAAGATCAATATTATATTAAGTTGGCTGGATTATTTATTGGTATGATAATTCTTGGTATATTCTGTTTTGTTGATGATTTGAAAAACATTAATCCTTTTATTAAGTTAATAGGTCAAATTTTGGCAGCCATTGTTGTAACTCTATCCGGCATTCAAATTACTAGAGTTTCTATACCTTTTTTCGATACAATATTTCCTGAACAAATTGTATCAATAATAATTACTGTAATTTGGATTGTTGGTATAACTAATGCAATTAACTTAATTGATGGATTAGACGGCTTATCAAGTGGTGTATCATTAATTTCTTGTATATCATTATTAATAATATTTGCTTTAAATGGTTCTCCTCTTATTTCAATTTTATTAGTTACTGCTCTTGCAGGAGCAATTTTAGGATTTTTACCATATAATTTCAATCCTGCTAGAACATTTTTAGGAGATACAGGTTCAAACTTTTTAGGTTATACTTTATCTATAATTTCTATTTTAGGTATGGCTAAAACATATACAGCTATTGTTATTATTGCTCCTTTAATTGTTTTTGCTATTCCTCTTTTAGATACAACTCTTGCTATTATTAGAAGAATTATAAAAACCAAATCTTTAAAGGGAGTTTTTAAAGCGGATAAAGAACATTTACATCATAAAATAATGAAACGTGGATATTCACAAAAACAAGCTGTATTAATCTTATACGGACTTAGTGCTACTTTTGGTATGTTTGCTATTATTTTGTTAGATAGTGGACTTTGGAAAGCTCTTTCTTTTGCACTTATGGTTATTGCAATTGTAGCAATTGGTTATAAAGATATATTACGAATAGGAGACAAAGATGAAGAAACTAAACTTAAATAGTTTAATGCATAAAATTTTAATTGTATTTTTAATTATTCAACCAATATTTGATATTAAATTTTTTTATAACTCTATATCAACTTTGATTAGAGTTATAGTAATATTTACATTGTTTTTTTATTACTTTTTTACGAGTAAAAATAAACATAAATTTTGGATATTAATTTATCCAGCTTTACTCGGTATTTATTTTATTTTTCATCATATAAACGCACTTAACTTTTATTCTTTAGTACCAGGTAATTTTGATTATTCTATAATAGAAGAAGCTTTATATTTTATAAAGATGTTATCTCCATTTATGTTGATTTATTGTATTTATAAAGCCTCTCTTACAAAAGATACTATTATTAGTATAATGAAATACTTAGTTTTAATAATAAGTTTAATAATTATTATAAGTAATTTATTTGTTTTTTCATATGGAAGTTATAGTGATGCCATAATAAAAGCCAATTTTTTAGAATGGTTTAATCCTAACTCTGATTATTCTTACAGAGATTTAGCTTCAAAGGGTCTTTTTGAATTTGGAAATCAAATTGCTGCTATATTAATTATGTTTTTACCTTTTATGATTTATTCGGCTTTAGATAAATCTAAGTTTATGAACTGGTTAATCGTAGTTTTAAATGCTTTTTCTCTATTTTTGCTATGTACAAGAGTTTCTGTGTTAGGTGTATTTATTGTTTTTGCTTATACAATATTTACTTGTTGTTTTATAAATTTCATAAGGAAACAGCATTTTGGCTTTAAGCAATATATTCCTATTATAGTTATATTATTAGTATATGGTTTGCTATTGCCAATTAACCCAATGTTCAATAGATTAGCTAGGCGCCAAACTATTATAGAGAATTTTAATACAGAACATGAGGAGATAAATAGTACAACTGATAATACTATTTCAGATGGTAATATGGTAAGTGATACAGTTTCAGATATTAAACTTACTGCTTCAAATAACAATATACAAAATGAAAAGACTATAACAGACACGTCCCACTATATGATTCAATATATAGAGGATAATTATGAAGATAAACGATTGCATAAACAATTCTTATTTGAAAATTATCCATATAAGTATGACCCTGAATTCTGGTATGATTTTTTACAAAAAGATATTTCATTAACTACAGATTCTAGATATATTGAGCTTTCTATGGTTAAACGAGTAGTTGAAATAAATAACAACCCTCTTGATAAATGGTTGGGGATTACTAATACTAGATTGCAAAATATTTTTAATATAGAGCAAGACTTTGTTGTTCAGTATTATGCTCTTCGGCATTATTGGTGTTTTTCTAGTTTTTGCACCATACTTTGTGATTTTATTAGTTTTTGCATATAAAACCATTCGTGCAAAATTAAAAAATCTAACTGTTGTGCAATTACTAGCTGGCATTACAATTGTATTTTTATTCGGAATTTCTTATATGACAGGTAATTTACTAAATTCTTTGAGTTTTACTATTTATTTTACACTATGTTTTGCATTGTTGAGAAATAATTAAAATTTAATTATAGGACGAGCAATGCTCGCCCCTACAATTTTTTTCTTTCTTTGTAATGTAAATTTGAATTAAATAATATGTTTTATGGTTACCATTCACTCTACTACTTTGTAGCCAAAAGCAGGAATTATATGTTCTTTTCGAAAGAAAATAATCAAACAGATTGAGAAAAAACATATAATTCCTGCTTTTGGCGGATTATATGTCTTTAAGTCTGAATGGTAATAAATAATAATGTTTTATTATTCTTTTTTAAATACAAACAATTTACTAATAATATAATTTCCTATTATGATTAACACCTGTGATACTATTTTAATTATTGTATCACTAAATTTTAATACTGTTACTCCCAACCACATAACCAACATATCAAGAAATAGCGTTATTAATCTTGAACCTGAAAACTTTATACCTTCTTTTATCAGATTTTTTTCCTTACTTTCAAATACATATTTTCTATTTGTAATATATGCAAATAACACTGCAAATATCCATGATATAATGTTTGCAATCTGTAATTCTACTGGGTTTTCTGGATTCAAAAATGTAAATACACATATATAATATGTTGCTAAGCTAACTACTGTAGTTAATACTCCAAATATTAAATAATTTATTATTTCTTTATATTTTTTATATAATTCAATCATTTCTTTCCTTTTCTCCATTATAATCATCTACAAAATATAGTGGTCTATTTTTTGTTTCATTAAATATTCTTCCTAGGTATTCTCCTATAATTCCTATTAATAAAATGATTGTACCAAAGAAGAATAAGCATATTAATATAATTGCTTGGAATGCTTGCATTGGAACATCCTGTACAATACATTTTATGATTACATATATAAAATAAATAAATAATGTTAAAAATGTTGGTATACTTAAATATGTTGATATTCTAAGTGGTGATGTTGTAAATGATGTAATACCATCTATTGCTAAATCTACTAATTTTTTATAGTTCCATTTTGTTGTTCCTGCTACTCTTGGGTCTCTATCAAATAGTACTTCTTTTTTATTGTATCCTATCCAGCTGAACATGCTTTTTGAACATCTTTGTGATTCTCTCATTTTTCTTAAGGCATTTACACATCTAATATCTAGCAATCTAAAATCTCCAGTATCTTTTTGTATTTCAACTCTAGTAAGACTCTGTAAGATTTTATAATACATTTTTGATGTAAATTTCTTTATAAAAGTTTCTCCTTTTCTACTTCTCCTTTTTGCATACACATCATCATAACCTTGTTCCCAATATTTTATTAACTCTGGTATTAATTCTGGAGGATCTTGCAAATCCGCATCTATAAAAACCACTGCATCTCCTTTTGCATAATCCATTCCAGCCATCATTGCTGTTTCTTTTCCGAAATTTCTTGAGAAATTAACATATGATACTCTGTTATCTTTTTCTCTTAGTTCTTTTAAAATTTCTTTTGTTTTGTCTTTGCTACCATCATTAATAAATAGCATTTCAAATTCATAATTTGTAATTTCATTTAATACTTTTGAAAGCCTGTCATACAATTTTTCTAATGTTTCTTCTTCATTATATGCCGGTATTATTATAGTTATCTTCTTCATTTAACTCCTCCTCTTCTTTTTGCGTTTCTTTTTTCATTACATAATAGTCTTCTCCTAATATATAATTGTTATAGAATGATGATTTTTTTGCTAATTCGCTGTTTAAATAATCAAGTCCTAATTCTTCAGCAAGTGTAGGAGTTGTTGAGTATAAATTTGTTCCTAATCCCAAACGATCTCCTTCTATTTCTACACCCATGCTTGCCAGTATTGTAGGATACCAATCCATTGTAGTAAATATTCTATTTTTGTTATTTTTTGCTTCTATTGCTGGATTTATTATAGTATTATATATTGTTCTTTCATAGTTTGCATCTGTTTTTGCTTCATAAAATTCAGTTTGCATTCCTAAATGGTCTCCAAGAATAACTATAGTTGTATCTTCGTAAAATTCTTGTTGTTTAGCCCATTCAATGAACTCATTTATTAGTTTTGATGAATATGCGTGTACATTTTCATATTGTAATTCAAATTTATTTTCTGCATTTGGGCTTAAATATCCGTCTACAAAGTGTGTATCTGCTGTAATCATTATAAAGTTAAAAGGTTCATCTTTGGATGCTAATTCAGTTATTTCTTCTTTTGACCATTTGAATAATTTATCATCTTCAAAGCCCCACCATACTTTATCGCTAGACTTCATTTTACCTTGTTCTATAGCATAATTTACATCAAATATTTTGTATCCTCCATGTGTGTTAAAATATTGTGCTCTTCCTCCAAATGTCCCCTCAGAACCCATTATAACTTCTAGGTTATATCCTTCTTCTTTTAATATATCTCCTAATGAATATGCTCCTGATAAATATTGTCCATTTCCAGTATAATTATTTACATCTTTCAATACTTGTCCACTTGCTAATGGTATTCCAGAATTCATTGCAACAATTCCACCTGCAGAAAAGCTAGTACCACTTACTTGGTATGCTCCACCTAAACGTTCTACATGTGAAAAATTTGTATTTTTTAGTGCTAATTCTTCTAATTCTGGTACTATTGAATATTCCCAAGCTCCTCCATTAGCTTTGCTTAGTACTGTATTTTCTAAACTTTCTACTACTATTAATATCAAATTTCTTTTTTCTTCTGGAAATTTAATATTCACATTTCGTGCATCTACATAGTGTTCCTCATATATTTTTGTTTCTTGTATTCTATTTTTTATATACTTATCTATTTTAAATCCAAATATAACAAATAATATTGCTATAATAAATACTATCATTACATAAATTGCTCTATGATTTGCTATAAATTTTCTTGGATATATTCTTATTTTAAATTCCTTTTTTCTTATTTTAAACATTAAATATGTGATTTTTTTTGTGTTTTTTATTGTTAAAGCAAATAGAAAAAGTGTTAATAAGACTACTGGTATTACACAAGAAAGTATTACACTATTTACAACACTTGGTGCTGTAAATTCCACTCCATTAAGCACATAATATAAAATTTGGTCAAATTCTTGAGTTGGATATTCTTTGGCATAATATATTGAACCTATTATCATTATTGATGCTAATAAAAGAGCCATAAATATTACAACATTTTTAATCTTTCTTTTCATTTTTTTCCACCTTAATTCCTACCTTGATGTTATCTTTTAATATTTTTTCTACTAATGGAAATATTATTGCAATTGCTATTGATAATATTACATATTTTGTTGTAAATTGATTTGTAAATATAAAGTTTGGTACTCTAAAAATGTATATTGTGATTATATATGATAATAAATTTACAAATAGAACACTTTTTAAGTACCTTTCTATTCTTGTTCTTATGCATTTCTCTTCGCCATATATTTTATCATAAATTCTTAAACTTACTATGCTTGGTAATAATAGTCCTATCAATTGATTCATCATAATTTTATTTTCTCCTTTTATGTTGGTATATCCTTTTAGTTATATTTTTGTATTATTGCATCTACTATTCTTTTACTTGCTTTACCATCTCCATAAGGATTAACAGCTTTGCTCATTTGTTCATATGTATTTTTATTACTCAATAAATCTTTTGTAAGTTCATATATTTTTTCTTCTTCTGTCCCTGCAAGCTTTAGTGTCCCTGCTTCTATACCTTCTGGTCTTTCTGTTGTATCTCTTAATACTAGAACTGGCTTGCCTAAACCTGGAGCTTCTTCTTGTATTCCTCCGCTATCTGTTAGAATTATGTATGATCTATTAATGAAATTATGGAAATCTATTACTTCTAATGGTTCTATTAATCTTACTTTTGTGTCATTGCCTAAAATTTCATCTGCTATTTCTCTAACTTTTGGATTTAAATGTACTGGGTAGATTACTTTTACACCTTCAAACTCATTAACTATTCTTTTTATTGCTCTGAACATTTGGCGCATTGGTTCTCCTAAATTTTCTCTTCTATGTGCTGTGAGTAATATTAATTTATCATTTCCAAGCCATTCAAAAATTGGGTGATAATAGTCTTTTTTTATTGTTGTAGCTAAAGCATCTATTGCTGTATTTCCTGTTACATATATATTTTCTGTTTTTTTACCTTCTTGCAGTAAATTATGTCTACTATTTTTTGTGGGTGCGAAATGCATATCTGCCATAATTCCTACCATTTGTCTATTCATTTCTTCTGGATATGGTGAGTATTTATTCCATGTTCTTAAACCTGCTTCAACATGCCCTATGTCTACTTGATTATAATATGCTGCGAGTGCTCCTGCAAACGTAGTAGTTGTATCTCCATGCACTAATACTATATTGGGTTTAACAGTCTTAATTATTTCTTCTAATCCTTTTAATGCTTTACTTGTTATATCACTTAGCGTTTGTCCTTTACTCATAATATTTAGGTCATAATCTGGTTCTATATCAAATACTTCTAATACTTGGTCTAACATTTCTCTATGTTGTGCTGTAACACATACAATACATTCTATTTCTTCTCTTGATTTTAATTCTTTTACAAGTGGTGCCATTTTTATCGCTTCTGGTCTTGTACCAAATACAGTCATTACTCTAATTTTATTCATTCTTTTTTTCTTTCCTTTCATCCTTTTTTATAATTATATATATTACATATCTTATTATTTTTGTTTGTCTTAAAGCTCTTCTTGGTTCTTTTGCTAGTCTATATAGCCATTCTAAATTATGCTGTATCATCCATTTAGGTGCTCTTTTTTTTGATTTGCTTATTACATCAAATGAACCACCTACTGGCATTAATATTCTAACTTTCTTTAACTTGTCCTTATATTTTATAATAAATTCTTCCTGTTTTGGTGAGCCTAATCCTACAAATAATATATCTGGTTCTGTTTTCATTATGTCATGAATAGCTTTGGTCTCATCACAGTATCCATCACATGTGCCTACAATGTTTATTTTTGGATAAGCTTTTTCTAATTCTTCTTTCGTCTTTTCTGCGATTTTATCTTTTCCACCGTACAGATATATTTTACTAGAATATTTTTGAGTTTCTTCGCAAATTTTTAGCATTAAATCTATACCAGTAATTCTTTTTTTTATGTTTCCTTTCCTTCGTTTTGATGCCCATACTATTCCGCTTCCATCCGGTATTTGATATTTTTGTTCATTTAATATTTCCTTAAATTCTTCATTTTTGTAGTTGTTTATTGCTATCTCTGGATTTACATTTACAATAAATATTTGGTTATTTTGTTTATAGTCTTTAAATATATTGTCTAATAACTTTTCCTCATTATATGTGATTATATTAAATCCTAAAATTTTTTCTTTATCCATTTTCCCTCTACAATAAATATCATTTATATTCAAACTATCCATATTATATTTGATTTTCCTTAAAAAGTCAATATAATATGGATATGTTACCAGAGAAGTCGTTACCATTCAGAATTAAAGATATATAATCCGCCAAAAGCAGTAATTATATGTTTTTTCTCAAGAAAAAATCAAAAGGTCTATGCGGGTCACGAGTTGAGCAGCAGGCTGTTTGATTATTTTCTTTCGAAAAGAACATATAATTACTGCTTTTGGCTAGAAAGTGCTATTAATTAATTTAGTCTGAACAGTAACGAGAAGTCTTGCCTATTGAATTTGTAGATTATTAATAGTATGCTTTAGAATTGTTCTGATTGTTTTAATAAATTACATATGCTTTTTGCTTTACTATCCCAGGTATTTTCTAATGCTTCTTTTTTTAGTATCTCATAATACTCTTCATTTTCTTCTCTATTTAGCTTAAGTGCTTTATCTATTAGTTCTATAAATTCTTCTTTATTATTTGCAATAAATATTGATTTATATTTTTTACATTCATCCATAGCAGTTGTTACTATTGGTTTTTCTAGCGCCATGTATTCAAAGATTTTTAATGGTGATGTAGCTTTAGTGATGTCATTTATAAGAAATGGCACTGTACATATATTGAATTTACTTGCGTAATTTTTTAGTATTTTATAGTCTTTTGTTCCTAAAAAATATACATTTTCTAGTTTTTCAATATTTGATTTTTCTAGCGAATCGTCATATTTACTTCCTATTAGCACTATATTATATTCTGGCCTTTGTTTTGCCAAATTACTTACCATATCATAATCAAACCAACTGGCAAATGCACCATAATATCCTATAATTGGTTTGTCCTGTTTTAGTATCTGTTCAAAAGTTTCATCGAACTTAAATGCATTATCTATGTTTTGATAATGCTCATAATCTACACCATTGCATGCAAATACTAGTTTTTCTGTTCCTCTTTTTTTCTCTATATCTTCTTTTAACTTGTCTGCTGTGACTACAACAAATATATTTTCTTTGTCTGATAACATATATTCATATTTTTCTTTTATATTTATTGGAATATCTTTTGTTCCTGAAAGTATAGGATTTATCTCATCGATATATTCATATATTATTTTATATCCATTTTTTATATATTCCTTTAGTTCTTCTAGTTTCATATTCCAATCGGTTGAATATATTTGAATATATTTAGGTTTGTTTATATTTTTTAGTTTAGAAAATAGTATTTTTTGTATACTTTTATTTTCTAAATTTATTAATATAAGATTGTTATTTATTTCTTCTAAATCTTTTATTTTATCTGTAAAATGTGTTACTTCGTAAAATACTAAACACTTTTGTTTAGATAACCCAAGTGATATATGTTGTGGACGTTGAAATAAAGGTACATTCCACCCAAAATTGCTACGCCAAATAATAATTCTTTCATAAGAATTTTTGCTAAGTATTTCGTCTAATCTTTCTGATACTTTGTTATTTTTTATGAAATTCATACTATTAAATATGTTAGTTATTTTTGATAGAATGTAACTTACAACTTTTTTTATAGTTTTTATAAAACCGTATTTTTTTATTAGGGATTTAAATTTACTTAGTTTATCTTTCATACTTAATCCTTTTTCTTAAATATTTGATTAAACTTATATTGTATACTATTTTTTAATCTTGACCTATCTTTAATTAGTAAAGCCATTGCATTTTTAACTTGTATAAATATGTTGTTTGTCTTTTTATGTGCTATAACATCATATAATTTGTTATTGTATTCGTTTATGATGTTTTGTACGTTCCAGTCTGAATAATTTATTTGTCCTTCTATACTATCTATATTTTCATATACTAGCATATTATATTCTTTACTATTTTTTTTAAAATTTGTTATTGTAAATTTGTTTAATTGATTTTTGATTTTTATGCTCTCACTAGTATTATATTCTGGTTCACTCAATTCTAATGTCTCTTGTTCCAGCCTTTTTACTTTATTAATGTCTTTGTACAGATTAATTAATCTTATATTATATTTTTCTATACTATAATGTTCTTCACATAATTTTCTGCCTAACTTTCCCCTTTTTTCTCGTTCTTCTTCATTTGTTATTAGTCGTTCTATAGCTTCCATTAGTTTGTCTGAATTTTTGTTTTCTACTAACACTCCACATTCTGGAGCAAATGTTACATCTGGAAGTGCTGTGTTGTTAAATATAATTACTGGTTTTTCGCATGCCATTGCTTCAATTGCCATCATTCCAAATGTTTCACCTATTGATGGCATTAGAAATATGTCACATGCATTGTATGCATATAATAATTCTTGATCATTCATGTTTCCTATATCTATAATATTGTATCTGTTCTTTACTTCGTCAAATCGATTTTTTTCATCGCAAGTAAGAATTGTAATTTTTTTATTACTTTGCAGTTTTTTTAAAGCTTCTACAACATATCCTGTTCCTTTCAAGGCATTTTGTGCTCTTAAAAATAACACAATATCTGTTTCTGAAATATTGAATTTCTTTCTTGCCTCTTGTTTTTTTATTTTATCGTTAAAGAAATTTAAATCTATCCCTAGTGGTATAATATGCACATTTGTAAAGTGTTTTGTTAATGGGCTTTGTTTTACTAAATTATACATGTATTTGCTAGAAACTACAATATCTGGATTGATTTTTTCATAAATCATTTTTTTCAATTTCCACATTATATTACAGTTATCTTTACTAAATTCAAATAATGTATTTAAGTTTTCGCAATTTTTACACCCTGTCTGCCATTTTGTACATTCTCCAAAATGCACACATCTTCCTGTTATAGACCATGGATCATGAAATGACATTACTACTTTTTTTTCGTTGCATATTTGTAATAAAGATATAAGTGAAAGTTTTGTATTATGAAACATATGAAAATGTACAATATCTGCATCTTTGTATTCTTGACTTCGTATTAATGCTGGAGATGTAATTGATAAGTTTGAATGAACGGATAATTCGTGATTTTCAAACTCTTCTAGTTTTTCTAACATCTGCATTTGCTCATAATTTAATAATAATTGTTTTACTTTATCATTTTTCGATTGCTTATATATTACTTTTTGTTTTATATCTATGTTATCCTCTTTTACACTATTCATTAAATCATAACCATTAAATCTTCTGCCTGGTAAATCAACATTATTAACTTCTAATATGCTTATCTTTTCTTCCATAATTTATCCTTTATTTTTTTTAATATTGTTTTTACTGTTTTCTTAAATCCATATTTTTTGTAGTAGTTTTTAATTTTTCTTATCGCTCTTTTTATAGTAGATATTCGTGTATTTTCTGTGTGAATTCCTGTGTCCATTATTGTTTGGTTGTTTTTTATTATAGCATATCTTTCTAGGATTTCTGGAATTGAGTATATAACTACATTGTAATCTTCCTCACTCCAATTAAAGTACTCTTTAAATTGTTTGGCTATCTTTGTTAAAAATCTATTAACAACCTTTATATCTTCCACTATAACTTGTGCGTGTTTGTCTTGAAAGCACGTTAAATTCTCATAATATGCTGGTATTTCTGTGTCTGTTATTTTCTTTAAATAATTTTTACTAATTTCTATTGAATTATTAAAGGTTTCTTTTAGATTACTATTAAATAGGCTATTAGTTGTATGTCTATATAGATATAATGCTTCTGGAAGCATATATACCTTGTTTTTTACTATTATATGTGACAAGAATTCATAATCTTCTGCTGTTTTTAGATTGCTAAACAATATATTGTTATCTTTTATTATATTTGTTCTATACATACATGGAGCATTTGGTATTGGATTTGTCCATAAGAAAGTCCATTCATGAGGAATTTTTGAATCTGGATAAACATTTTCATTATATATATTCCCTAATTCATCAATCATGGAAATATTCACAGAACAAACTCCATATTTTTTGTTACTTTCTAAAAAATTAACTTGATTTTCTATTCTTGTTAAAGCACTTATATCATCACTATCCATGCGAGTAAAGTATTGTCCGGTAGAGTGCTTTATCGCAGTGTTCATAGCACCTGATACACCTTTTTCGAATTCATTCGATAATACTTTTATTCTAAAATCTTTTTCTGCATATTGTTTTATTTGCTCCATTGTATTATCTGTTGACTTATCATCTACTATTATTAATTCAAAATTACAATATGTTTGCTCAAGTATACTTTCTATTGCCTTGCCTAGGTATTTCGATGAATTATAGCATGGCATTGCTATACTTACCTTAGGAATTATTTTCTCATATATCGATTTAGCTTTTTCATAAGCTAATTTTGCAGCTTCATTAAATTTGCTGTTTTTCATTTGTATATATAAAGTCATATATACATTAAATATATCAAATCCCCAATTTTTTACTGTATTTTCTGATAATGAATTAATTATATTTTTCCATAATTCATTACATTCTGATATATATACTGGGTTTTTATTTGTATCTTGGTTTGGATGTATTCTATATTTTATTATTGCATCTTCAATAAAATATGATGGATATTTACTAAAAAGTCTTATCCACATTTCATAATCATTAGTTGTTTTTAGTTCTTCTTTAAAATATCCTGCATCTTCAAAGCATATTTTTGGAATAAGTATTGAACAACCATTTACTGCACCTTTTAATACTGGATATATTCCTTGGCAAAATTTTTCTTTTCTTATATTTTTAGTAAAATTTGTTGTTGAAAATGTTATACCATTTTCATCTATTAACTCAAAATTTGAGAATATAATTGTGTTTTTATCTTCTAATTTTTCTAATGCTTTAATTTCTTTTTCTATTTTATTTGGTAAATATATGTCATCATGGCTAAGCCATGCAATATATTCCCCTGTTGCTTCTTTTATTCCTAAATTTAGTGCAGAAGCAACTCCTCCATTTTCTTTTTTAATATACTTAACTTTATCTCCAAATTCTTTTATAACCTTTTCAGTTTTTCCATTATCGGTAGAGCCATCATTTATTACTAAAATTTCAATATTTTTATATGTTTGATTTATAGCACTTTGTATTGCTTGTTTTATAAAGTTTGAACCATTATATACTGGTATTAAAATTGTAACTTTGGGGTTGTTTTGCAAATTCATTTTTCTCCCTCTTTATTTGATATTTTTCCAGCTATCCATCTTAATGGTGCTGTTATTTTCCAACTTTTTGAATTTATCATATTTTGTAATTGTTCTTTTAATTCTGAATTTTCTCTTTCTAGCTTTTTTTGATTTGGTAACTTTAGGAAATCATCTATCATATTTTCTTTTTCTAGTTCTTGTTTTAATGTATCAATAAACTTTTGTCTTAAATATTCCACACATCCTTTATATGGAGTATTTGCATGTAAAAAGTCATATACTTCTTTATAGAATCCATAAACCGTTCCAGATACTTCTATTTTTTCTTCATCTGTAAGCTCTTCGGCCATATTAATCCATAAATCATCACATTCTTTTAAATGATAATCATATAGTTTTTTTGAGTCTTGTTCGTCATGAGATCTAGAAATTACTCCTATGTCATTATTGAAATAAATTGATTTTCCCCTTAACATCCTAAACCATAAATCAAAATCTTGTGTTGTTTTTAGTGACTCATTAAAATTTCCTACTCTTTCAAAATTCTCTTTATGTATTAATAAGCAACATCCATGTACATATCCTTTTAAAAGATATTTCACTGCTGGCTCAATTAGTTTGTCTTTTTCTTTGCCAAAACTGTTTTCTTGTATATATTTTAAGTTTTTATCTACTACTTTATACCTGCAACAAATAACAGTTTTGGGGTCTTTTAATGTAGATAATATATTAATTTGTTTCTCTACTTTTGTTGTTTCATATAAGTCATCATGACTAAGCCATGAGAAGTATTCTCCTTCCATATTTTCTATACCTAAATTTAATGCAGATGCTACTCCACCGTTTTTCTTTTTTAAATATTTAATTTTATTCCCATAAGATAATGCTATTTTTTCTGTTGCATCATTGTCATTTGAGCCATCATTAACCACGATAATTTCAATATTTTTATAGGTCTGATTAATAGCACTATCTATTGCTTCGCTTAAATAATTTGACCCATTAAAAACTGGTATTATTATAGAAATCTTAGGGTTAAATTCTTCCATTAATTATGCCTCCTTATATAATTTATAAAGTCCTTTAAATTTCTTATTGGTTTAGTTATTTTCCAACTAGTACTTTTCTTTATATCATCTATTTCATTTTTTAAAACTTCATTATCTATTTTTAATAAATTATTGTTTTTTATAAGAATATCTAATTTATGTTTAATTAAAAAGTCTATTAATGCTTCTTCTTCTATTAAGTCATATATTTTTTCAGTTATTTGGTTTTGTTTTAAAAATGTTGAGAAATACTTACTTTTTTTCATGTCTGTAAAGATATTTTTTCTATAGTGCTTCATTTGATTAATAAAGTATTTCATTGTTGATATTCTAACATTTTCGTTTGCTATTTCGCATAGCACATTTGTAAAATAACTTAATCCATTATTAAAAAATAATATTTCTATTTTATCATGTGCTTCATTTATTTTTTCTAGCCTTTTCATTGTTTCAATTATTGTTTCAATTACTGAATTATACTCAATTTCTGAATTTCTCCTTGAGAGAGAATTCGGTACTTGTCTATAAAACATGTATAGCTGTGGCATATATATAACCTTTTTTGCTTCTGCCATTATTGGATATACTACTGTTAAATCATTCGCTTTTGTTCCAATATATTTATATTTTTTTAATAGGTCCTTTTTTATAATTTTTGTGCTAGCTGATGATGCTGTCCAATGCCCTAATAATAAATCAGCCTTCACTTCAATTGCTTTTTTTTTAAAATCAAATTTCTGTTTTGTAGCTTCTATAAATAAATTTCCAAGATCTATTTTATTATATACTATTTCTTTAGTACTATCATTATAGTCAGCAATATTGGCACACACCACATCTGCATCGGTTTCTTTTGCTACTGTTAACATTTGCTTATAGAAACCTTTTTCTACAAAGTCGTCAGAATTGTTTGTACCTATATACTTGCCTTTTGCCAAAGTCATTGCTTTATTTAGGCTATATGCACATCCCATATTTTTTTCATTCTTAAATATTTTTATTTTGTCAGAATGAATTTCTTCTATAATTTTTATTGAATTATCTGTAGAGCCATCATCTATAATAATAATTTCAGTGTTTTGAGGCAAATCATATATGATACTTTCTAAGCATTGTTTTATATATTTTTCATGATTATATACTGGTATAATTATTGATAAATCCATTTATATCTCCCTACTAATATTTCTTCCACACTGTTCTGTTTATATAATCTGTATAACTTAATATAATTCTTACAACTTTTGCTGCTACATGGTCTGCATCATAGTCGTTTACTATATGCATTTTTTCTGTTTGGCTTGTAACTACATTTATTGCAGTTATTATGTTTTCACTTTCTAGTCCACTCATTATTAGTGTTCCTTCGTCCATTCCTTCTGGTCTTTCATGGGCTTGTCTTACTGTTATTGCTGGAAATCCTAATATTGAAGATTCTTCTGTTATTGTTCCACTATCTGATATTACACAAAATGCATTTTGTTGTAATTTGTTATAGTCTGCAAATCCTAGTGGCTTCATATATTTTACAGCATCATTAAATTTAAAGTTTAAACTTTCTATCTTTTTTCTTGTTCTTGGATGTGCTGAAAATATTATTGGCATTTTATATTCTTCTGCAATTTTATTTATCGAATTTAATAAATTTTCAAAATTTTTTGGATTATCAACATTTTCTTCTCTGTGTGTGCTTAGTACAAAATATTTTTTCTTTTCTAATCCCAATGTTTCTAAAACTTTGCTTTCTTCAATGGTCTTTGCATTTTTTCTTAATACTTCTTTCATGCTAGAGCCTATTTTTATAATAGTCTCTGGTCTAATTCCCTCTGCTATCAAGTATCTTCTTGCATGTTCTGTTATTGTCATATTTATATCACTTGAATGGTCTATTATTTTTCTATTAATTTCTTCTGGTACTCTTTGGTCAAAACAACGATTTCCGGCTTCCATATGAAATACTGGAACTTTATTTCTTTTAGCGGAAATTACTGATAAACAAGAATTTGTATCTCCATATAGAAGTATTGCATCTGGTTTATGTTCTTTTATTAGTTTGTCTGAAATGCTTATTGTGTTTCCTATTGTTTCTGCTGGTGTTTCTCCAGCAGCATTCATATATATATCTGGTTTTCTTATATTCATTCCATCAAAAAATATCTCATTTAATTCATAATCATAGTTTTGCCCAGTATGTACTAAAATATGTTCTGTATATTTATCTAATTCTTCTATAACACAAGCTAGTTTTATTATTTCTGGTCTTGTGCCTACTATTGTCATTACTTTCATTCTATACCTCCATCTTTTTTATTAAATTTGGATATAAATCTTTATTGTCTAATACCCATTGTTTCATTTCTTTTATCATTTCTTCATAACTTGGAATATTAAACTTGTAATCAGTTTCTTTTAATATAAGACTTTTGTCTGAAACAAAACTTGCATCTTCTATCACTTTTGTAGATGGTTTAAAATATTTAGCAAACAATTTTAATAAATCTGCTTTCGCAATTTTGTCTCCATTTACTGCATGATATAGTCCTGCTAAATTTTTTTCTATTGCTTCTTCCATACATTTTGCAAATTGAATCGTTGTTATTCCTGTCCATATTGCTTTTGAATATCCCCTTGTCTCATTTCCTTGATTCATAAACCATTGAAATAGTCCTATACCTTTTGGGTTTTCGTCTGGTCCTACTATTGATGTTCTTAATGTTACACTTCTGTTATTATTTATTTCTCCTAGTGCTTTTGATTGTCCATAAAAACTATATGCGTCTTTAAAACTATCTACTGCATACTGTCCTTTTTTTCCATCAAATACACAGTCTGTACTTACATGTATGAATTTAAAGTTTTTCTTTTCTGATAATTCATCCATGTAATGTGGCAAATAGCTATTTATTAAAACTGCAAGTGCTTGGTTTTCCTCCGCCACTCTATTTAATAGCCCTATACAATTAATTACAACTTGTGGTTTTATTCTATCTACTATTTTGTCTATATCTTTTATATTATCTGTAAGGTCAAAATAGTTTTCATTTTCTTTGTTTCTACTTGTAGCATAGACTTCATGTCCTTTATTTTCAAAATATCTTTTTACTACATGTCCTAACATTCCTTCGCTTCCTAAAACCAATATTTTCATTCTTCAATTTCTCCCATCTTTATCAATAATTTTATCATACCTTCTACATCTAATCTTTCCGTATTATGTGATGTATATTCCTCTATATTGTCAAATGATTCAGTTCCGTGTATTTCATATTTATTATAGTTTAAGTCTCTATTATCTGCTGGTATTCTAAAATATTCTCCTAAATCTTCTGCATTTAGCATTTCTTCTTTAGTAACAAGTACCTCATATAATTTTTCGCCATGTCTTGTTCCTATATGTTTTATATTTGGTTTTACATTTTCCATTTTGCTTACAGCTTCTGCTAAAGTTTTAATTGTTGCTGCTGGTGCTTTTTGTATGAATAAATCTCCTTGTTTTCCATGTTCAAAAGCATATATAACTAAATCTACTGCATCATTTAGTGTCATCATAAATCTTGTCATATCTGGATTTGTTATCGTTAATGGTTCTCCTTCTCTAATCTGTTTTTTAAATAATGGAATTACAGAACCTCTTGAACCCATTACATTGCCATATCTTGTTCTACATATTACTGTTCCATCTTCTCCGACATTTCTACCTTTTGCAACTGCAACTTTTTCCATTAAAGCTTTACTCATTCCCATTGCATTTATTGGATATGCTGCTTTATCTGTACTTAATACTATAACTTTTTTAACTTTTTTTGCAATTGCTGCATCTAATACATTTCCTGTTCCTATTATATTTGTTTGAACTGCTTGTAATGGGAAAAATTCGCAAGATGGAACTTGTTTTAATGCTGCTGCATGAAATACAAAATCTACTCCATCCATTGCATCTGCTACGCTAGAATAGTCCCTTACATCTCCTATATAAAATTTTAATTTTGAGTTGTTATATTTTTTTCTCATATCATCTTGTTTTTTTTCATCTCTTGAAAATATTCTTATTTCTTTTAATTCTGAATCTAAAAATCTCTTTAAAACAGCATTTCCAAATGAACCTGTTCCACCTGTTATTAATAATACTTTGTCTTTAAATATTTCCATATCTAATACCTCTTTCTTAATTATTTTATATATTTTAAAAGTTTAGGATTTATTTTTTTCCATTTTTGTACAAAATAGTTTCCTTTGTTTTCTATTAGATTTTCATGTTCTTTACTAACATTATCAGTTGTTTGGTGTGGAAGATGTCCTACTCCTAGATATGTTGTATATGCTATTTCTAATCCTTGGTTTCTTATTTTTAAAGATAAATCTGTGTCTTCATAGCATGTTGGATCATAATGTAAATCAAATCCTTCTATTTCGTTAAATAATTTCTTCTTCATTATTAGTCCACCTGTTCCTAAATATCCTACATCACTTCTGTACAGACCAATTGGTGGCATATATTTATATGGGAAGCTATCTACTATGTGGTATGAATAGCCTGCTCTATTAAACCAACCTGCTGCCCATCCTAAGCCCCCTATTTGTTCATCTTTGGTTAATATATCTATATATGGTTCTAGCCAGTACTTATGCAATATCCACTGGTCACTGTCTAAAAACATTATATATTCTTTACTTGCATTTGATACACCTAAATTTCTACCTGATGAACATCCATTTTTTGAATTTCTATATAGCTTGATTTTATCTTTATACTTTTCTTGCAACATTTCATATGAACCATCTGTACTTTGATTATCTACAACTATTATTTCTGCTTTATATCTATCATTGAATCTTATTATTGAGTTTATACAGTTTTCAATAACATTTTTGTTATTGTAGTTTAATATAATAATTGAAATATTATCATAAAATTCTAAGTCACATTTTCTTTTTGCTCCTAGATTGTCTATTAATGTAGTACAGCGTGAAAACCAATTGTTATTTTCTATGAAATCATTTCTTGCATCTATATCAAACTCTAGTCCTTGGTTTATCCACTTTATCCATTCTCTACTACTATTTGAACAATATACATTTTTGTATTCTACGATGTCATCTAATTTTGTTGAAATAACTGGCTTATTCATTGCTATATATTCAAATAATTTTAGTGGTGATACATATTTCCCAATTTCATCTGTTTTAAATGGTAGTATTGCATAATCTGAATAATATAAATAGCTTGGTAAGTCCGTTTGTTTTTTTAGTCCTAAGAAATGTATGTTTGATGGCATTTTTTTTACTATGTCCATTATTCCTGCATAGTCACCTATTAAATTTATTGAAATGTTTTCACATTTCTCTGCAATTTTTTTCAAGAGTTCCCAATCAAACCATGTTCCCCATAGTGAACCATAATAAATAAGTGTTTTTTCTCCTTTTACTAGGTCTTGTGGTTCATCATAATTTTTTCTTGGTTCAAATAAATCGGAATCTACTGCATTTGGTAAATATAATATTTTTTTGTCTTCTATATTGTATTTTTTTACATATTTTTCTAGCTGTTTTACCAATAATTTTGATGTGCCTACTAGTATTGTAGATTCTTTTAAGAATTCTTTTAATGCGTTTTCAGAAAAGAACATATTTCCAAGTGAGGTTTCCCAGTTATCTATATTTTCGTAAATTATTTTACATTCCTTTGTTTTAGCCTCTTCCAGATATGGTAAAAATGCATCCATTGGAGCTTCGAAAATAAAGATGTCTTTTTTTTCTATTTTGTTTTTAAATTCTTCTTTATTTATTTTACTCACTTTTGTATGTGCTGTAACTGGTAATAACATTGAATGTTTAACAGTTTCACTAGATTCAA
This sequence comes from uncultured Clostridia bacterium, assembly GCA_944390405.1. Taxonomy (GTDB): domain Bacteria; phylum Bacillota; class Clostridia; order TANB77; family CAG-508; genus UMGS1781. The sequence goes on from CALXPS010000015.1 coordinate 32,117, forward strand.
ATACATAATAATACTCTACTAAGTATCCCATATTGTTAAAAGTTTTTGCTAGTTGTGCTGCTCTTTGTCCTCCACCTACATCAAAATATGGAATATTTGTAAATATATAAACCCTTTTCTTTGTCTTTAATTTTATTTCTTTTTGTTCTTTTTTTGATAATTTGTATACTGTATTTGATTTGCTAGGATTTTTTACTTTCATTCTAAATGAAGTATATCTATATACTTTCTTAATTGTTTCTCTAAGTCCATTTTCATTATAGTAGTCTTTTATTTTTTGTATTTTAGAATTCATGTACTTTCCTTTCTCAAAATTAATGTTTTACTCCATTTGATTTTGATAATATTCTTTGCAAATTTCATCTGCTTTTCCTATTTTTTTAACTTGTCCATGTTCTAACCATACAGCTCTATTGCATATATTTTCGATTTGTGGTAATGAGTGTGATACAAAAAGCACGGTAGTTCCTCCACTTATCATACTTTTCATTTTTGCTTCGCTTTTTTGTTGAAATGCTATATCTCCTACTGATAGTATTTCATCAACTATTAATATTTCAGGGTCAACTACTGTTGCTATTGAAAATGCTAAACGTGCTGTCATACCTGATGAAAAGTTTCTTACTGGTACATCTAGAAATTCTCTTAATTCTGAAAATTCTACTATTTCTTCAAATTTTTCTTCTATAAACTTTTTGCTATATCCTAGTACTGCTCCATTTAAGTATATATTTTCTCTTGCTGTTAAGTCCATATCAAAGCCCGCTCCTAGTTCTATCATAGGGCATATATTGCCTTGTACTTCTACTTTTCCTTTTGTAGGTTTCATTACACCTGCTATAACTTTTAGCATTGTTGATTTTCCAGCTCCATTGCTTCCTACAAAGCCTATTACTTCTCCTTTTTTTACTTCAAATGAAACATCTTTTAATGCCCAAAATTCTTCTTTTTTTGGTCTCTTTTTTCTTGGTTTGAACATATTTATAAAAAACTGTTTTATTGAAAAGTTTTTTTCTATGCCTAAGTTAAATCTCATTGATACATTATCTACTTTAATCATATTTCCTCCTACACTTATACGTAATAAATAAATTTGTCTTGAGTTTTTTTGAAAACAATAACACCTATAAGTAGTACTACAGCTGATGAAATCAAGCATACTGCCCATGTAAATGGTTGTGGTATTCGTCCGTATAGTATTATTTCCCTTGCAAAATTAATATAGTGATATAAAGGATTTAATTTTAGTATAGGTTGTAATCTAGTTGAAATCATGTTTATATCATACATTATTGGTGTTAAGTATGTCCACATCATTACTATAATTCCATATATGTAGAACATATCTCTTAAAAATACTGAAACAGCTGATAGTATAAATCCCATTCCTAGTGTAAACATAAATAAACATATAAATGCATATGGCAAAAATACATGATATATATTTACCCCTGTACCTGTTGCAAAAAGTACTATGTAAAGTGGAATTAATGTAAGTAAAAAGTTTATTCCAACAAATAAGCATTTTGATAATGGAAATATATATTTTGGTATATAGATTTTATTTAATAGTGAAAAACTTCCAACTACTGAACTCATAGCTAAATTAGATGCTTCACTAAAATAGTTAAACATTACTAATCCAGATAGTAAGTAAGCTAAATAGCTTACCCCTGGTGTACTAAATCTAAATACATTTGAAAATACAATTGCCATAACTGTCATTGTTAATAATGGATATAGTAAGCTCCATACTATTCCCAGTACTGATCTTTTATATTTAACTTTGAAATCTCTTGATACTAATTGTTGTAATAGAAATGAATATTTTTTTAAATTTATCATAACGTTTTTCAAAAACATGCTATACCTCCGATTTTTCTTGAGTTATTATATAACAAAACCTATAAATAATCAAGCTTTTTGGGCTTAAGTTCAATATTGTTTTTATTTATTGCTAATATTTTAATCTTGCATTTAATATTAAGTTATGATAATATTTTTAATGATATATTAAAATTTTAGGAGGTAAATTATGAATTCTAAGAAAAGTAAATTTAATCTAAATTTTGACTACAATAATTTGGTTCTTCCGCAAATAATGTGATTAATATTGCAGAAGAACCTTTTGTTTTAATAAAGCGAAACTACATCTTCCATA
>CALXPS010000016.1 GCA_944390405.1 uncultured Clostridia bacterium
GTATGGAAGATGTAGTTTCGCTTTATTAAAACAAAAGGTTCTTCTGCAATATTAATCACATTATTTGCGGAAGAACCTGAAAATGGACCATATTTTAATTAACTAATTTTATATACATCTTGTTTTATGACCTCTTCGACTTTAATAAATTCATCTAGATTTTCATTAATAGAATTTAGTTTTGAAAAGTTAAAATATATGTAAATATTTTTATCTTTATCAATCTCTATTTTGTTGATTAATCGATATAGATAAATCTTATCAATCTTTTCTAATTTTAAAAATTTTTTTATTAATTCATCTAATTCTTTTTCTTCTTTTATTTTATTCATAGTACTTACTTTTTCTTCTGTTTGATTTATTTTTTGTTCTAATTCCTTCTTTTGTTCATTCAATTTTGTCCTTTCAAAATTTAATTTTCGTGAAACTCTAATATAATCTTCTTCCTGCAAAACACTTCTTAATTTATCCATATACATCTTGTCTAAGTAACTATTTATTTCATTTATAGATTTATCAATTTGTGATAGTTTATTTATATAACCTTCTCTTATATCTAGAGTTTTATTTTGATATTTTTCATAAATAGAATAGAAAATTTCTTTATCAGCATATATTTGACATATCTTTTTTACAACATAAATTATATGCTTTTCAAACTTTTCATAATTGATACTTAATGGATAGCAACCTATTGATTTATAGTCACTATAGGTTATATATGGATGTGATTTACTATTTCTTTTAGAGTTCTTTTTTAGCACGATTTGCAGTTTCCTTTTGCAATGATAACAGTAAAGTAATCCTCTTAATAAGTAATCATATTTAAGCTTTGTGTTTGTTCCTCTCTTTTCAAGAATACATTGCACTTTTTTAAATGTATCTTCGTCGATAATAGGTTCGTGTGTATTGTTAACTCGTATTTGATTTTCTTTTTCTACAATCCTTATTTTATGTACTTTATAAGATATGACTGATTTCTTATTTTGCACTGTGTTTCCAATATAAACTTCATTTTTTAACATATTGCATAGAGTAACTTCATTCCAGTCATAATTAATTTTTCTTTTATCTTGAACAGTGCCAGTTTTTCTGTACCCTGATGGAGATAAATATTGGTTGCTGTTTAAATAATTTACAATTTCACTACTTCCATGCCCATTGGAATACATATCAAAAATTTTTTCTACAATACTTTGCACTTTTCTATCTACAACTAATTTGTTTTTTATACTAGGATGTTTTTTATAACCATATGCAGTTGTACTACAAAGATATTCTCCTTGCTTTTGTTTTTCTTTATAAACACTTCTAATTTTCTTTGAAATATCCTTTGCATACATATCATTCATAATTGCTTTAAAAGGTGTTATATCATTATTTGAGCTATCTAAATATGTATCTATACCATCTGTTATAGCAACATATCTAACATTGTTTTGGGGAAAATAATCTTCTATATAAAATCCAGTTTTAATGTAATCTCTGCCTAGTCGTGATAAGTCTTTTGTTATAACCATGTTAATAGTTCCATTTTCAATATCTTGTAACATTTTACTAAAGCTAGGTCTATCAAATGTTGTACCACTTACTCCATCATCAACATATTCTTTTACAAAACATAAATCATTCTCCTTTACATATCTTTGCAAAATATTTCTTTGATTACCGACACTTTCGCTTTCTTGTTTATCGCCATCTTCTCTAGATAGTCTTATATATATTCCGTACTTTGAAGTTTTGACTATTTAAGTTTAGCATTTAACCTCCTATCCGTAATCATCTATGTTTAAATTGTAACGTGATCAAAATTATTTTGCAATAGTCAATAATAATTACTTTATTTGTATTTTTAAATTTTCTAAATAATCTTTAAAAATTAATCCTATTGTTTCTTTCACTTCCTTCTTTTCTTCTGTAAATATGCAATATGTATTAAACTCTAACTTATCTTTTGTATTTTTGATTTTTTCACACATACTTGCATCATCTCCTAACTGTTCTTAATAAAATTCTCTAATACAGAATATTAAAGAATATGGCTCATTATTACACTTAGAACAAGTGTGTTTGTCAATATACTGTTTATCTTGCAAACAAAAAAGACCTAATATATGTTTCATATATTAAATCTTTTCAAGCTACTTAGTTAACAATATTTTTACAAATTATTTTTATAAATCACATTTCATATTCTGTAATTTCACAATTACTTGATCCAAATCCTTGTAACATTCCATCTTTGGGTAATTCATTAAAATAAAAATATACTGCTCGTACGACTCCACCATGTGTTACTAAAAGAATATTTTTATCTTTATATTTCCCCTTTATGTCATCTAAGAAATCTTGTATTCTTTTAAATAAATCTTGTATACTTTCTAATCCTTCTACTTTATTATTAGAATAATAATTCCAATAATCAGTATAATAAAACTCTCCAAGTTCTTTACCTGTATATATTCCACAATCTCTTTCTTCAATTCTGTTATCAAAGATTACTGGAACATTATTTATATTTATAATATTGCAAGTATGTCTAGTTCTTAATAATGGTGAACAAATAATTAAATCAATATCTAAATTTCTAATAATTTCTTGTGCTTTTTTGGCTTGTAATATTCCTGTTTCATTTATATCTTCATCTAATTTTCCATTATACTTTTTTTCAACATTACAATTTGTTAAGCCATGTCTAATTACATATAATTTCATTCATTTCCTCCTAGTTTTTTAAATAAATCTCTATAAATTTTGTCAACATTCAAATAATTTACTACTGTTATTTTATAATTATTTTCTATTAATTCATAAGATGTATCATTGTTGATAGTTGGACAACTAACTTCATTAGTTTCAAACCATTCATTATTAATCATATATGCTATAACACTAATATCCCAAATAACTCTTCTTTCTTGAATACCATGTACTCCATCATTATAAAATCTTTGACATAAATAGTCGCATAGTTCATTTTTTCCTTTTAAGAAATGTTCTAATTCATATATTGAAGTTCTTAAATTTGATGCTACATTTTTACAAGGTATAATAGTTAATTTTACCCTTGATTCAAAAACAGTTTTTACAGCTTGTACATCTTGTTTAAAATTAAACTCTTTATTATCTTTACTTAAAAAGCTATGTCCCCCAAGCCAAACAACTTCAATTTTATCAATTATTTTAGGCTCTTTCTTTATAGCAATAGCTACATTTGTTATTGCTCCTATTGCTAAAATATAGGTTTTGTCATTCTTATTTGCAATTTCAACAATTTTATTTACTGCATCATTTTCCTCATTATAGCCATTTACAACATAATCCGTTGAACCTTTAAACACTTTGTTAGTCCAGTTAAAATTTAACCAATTACATATCTTAATTACTTCATCATAACTTTTATTTGTTCCTTCTTCTATTGATATATTATTATCATGATAATATGGTGCTACTGTAATGGCTTCAATATTGAATTTGTCTTGTGATTTTAATAAATAAGATAAAGCAAATTGGTCATCACATTCATTGTATATATCTGTATCTAAAATAATATTTACTTTTTGTTTATCTTCTTTCTTATTTAATTTTGATATTCTTTCATATATTTCTTTCCATCTTGAAACTCTATCTAATGTTTGTTCTCCTTGATTATATCTTGTATTCATTGTATAAACTTTTATGCCATTACTTATTAAATCTAAACTTATTTTTGTGCTATCTTCAATCATTAAGTCAATATTATTTTCTAAACATACTTTGGTTTTTGCATGTTTATCATAGGCATCTGTAAGTATTAGTTTATCATAAATAATATCGTATTTAGCTAGCCATTCTTCAGTTAACTTATGAGGATTTGTATATTCTCCATTATTTCTTCCAGTTATAATATATATTTCATGTCCAGCGTTCCTTAATTTTTTTATGTAATAAGATGAATCTTCTAATGGCTTTAGCTTTTTTGCAAACTCCTCAATATTTGCATTATAAAAACTTTTTTCTTCTTCTTCTGTCCAATCAAACATTCCTTTTCTCAAATATTCTGGATTTTCATTTATAATTCCTGTATTTCTCAACTCTTTATCATGTTTTAAATATTCTTTTAATAATGTATCATCAAAATTAGATATGCAATTATCTATATCTATTCCTATCTTCATAACCTTTCACCTACTTTTTTATTATATTAGCATAAAAATAATTTTTTATCAATTATAGTATACCTCTTCTTTTATATAAACCCTCCATTCTAGCAGTAAAAATCCACTAAAAAACAGAATATTTCTTTAATATTGAAATACTCTGTAATACATATGATTACTGCATTTTATTAAATTATTAAAAAATCTTCGATTTTTAATAAAAGCATTGTGCAGAAAATTTCAAAGAAATTTTCGCACGCGAGCAAACACGGTACATATAAATACTTTGAAATGTTAATTTTAGTGGTCATGTACCTTTTGCTCTTAATGGTTGGTATATTTAAAAATCCACAGGTGTGGATTTAAATTTGCAATTTCCTGCTGGTTGGGAAGAAGCTCGTAGGATTAAGTTTGCGCAAGGTTTTACATCCCCTGCACCTAGAGATTTTGTAGGCTTTGGACCTCTAACAGAGCCTGAAAGTCTTGCTCTTTATAATTTTACTTTACAACATAATTTTAGCTTAATTCTTGCATATCATACTCAAGGAAAAGAAATTTACTGGCAATTCCAAAATTATGCTCCTGAGAATGCTGAAGAAATCGGTAATATATTCGCTACTTTAAGTGGATACCGCTTAGCAGAAGTCCCTTATAATTCTAGTTTTGCGGGATATAAAGATTGGTTTTTACAAGAGTATAGAAGACCTGGATATACAATAGAAGCGGGTATTGGAGAAAATCCGCTTCCAATTTCACAGTTTGATGAGATTTATAATGATAATATTGGTATGTTGGTAATGCGGTGCTGTTATCTTTTCATCTTAACTTATTCATGCAAAGCTCCATAAATTATTATTAATAACTTATGGAGCTTTGTTGTTTTTTCTTTTTTCTATTAATTTTCATTTTGTAAATATATCTATTATACAAAAATTTTAATATTAGTAATATTATAAATATCAATGTTGTTATTTTTGACTGTAATATACTTATAATTAACCCCAAAAATGGTATTGATTTGTGGACTTCTCCAATTATTTGTTCATAAAATACCGGTACATTATCTGGATAGTAGTTATTATTAGCTTTTGTTATGTATTGTGATTTTCCATCTACATTTTTGATATTGAATATTTTACTGATTATTATTTTACCATTCATATATTGACATTTATATCTATGTAATTGAGAATATCGTTTTTCACTACAGTTTTTCACCGATTAGTTAAATGGCATGCTTGCCCAACTTATAAAATGGTGTGCTAAAATAGCACACCATTTTTTGACATCACCAACAGCACACAACGCTGGCTCCCAAGCATCTCAGGTAAAGTCCCTGCCGTTTAAGAGTTATCGGCAACAGAGTTCCCTTATCAAGCCGCAGATATCCACGTCCAAGATTGGCTTCTCGTAGGCAGTCCTGAAGCATTTTCTCCTCAGGATGTCCTGCAATCTGAGTTTTAAAGAAAGCTACCGCTTCCTTGTCCCCATTCGTAATCTTTGTCAACTGTTCAGCAAATGTCATCTTGACCCCTCCAAATAATTTTTTTCTTGATGCCTCCTAAAATGCTAAAAAGGGTATTTACATCAAGCTATTTCTATTATACCATATTATGTTATTTTTGTCTATTGTTTACTTAAATTAACATCTATTTGGTATTCTTTACTGTTTCTTATAATTGTTAGAGTAACCTTATCTCCAGGAGTCTTAGTATATATATAACTCCTTAGTTCACTCATTCTATTTATAGTATTTCCATCTATTTTTGTTATTATATCTCCTATTTTTATATTAGTTTTTGCAACTGGTCCGTCTGCCATTATTTTTACAACATATATTCCATTATTAAAATCTAAGTCATTTTCCAAATATTTTACTACTTCTTTGTCATATGCAAATATTCCTAAATATGCTTCCTCAAACTCTCCTTTTGTTGTAAAGCTTTCTATAATTGGTTTGATAACATTTATTGGCACTGCAAACCCTATTCCTTCAGCTGATTCTATTTTTACTGAATTTACCCCTATTACTTCTCCTTGTTCATTTATCAATGGTCCTCCACTATTGCCTTGGTTTATACTTGCATCAGTTTGTATAAGTCCCTCCATGTAGCTTGATGTTTCTTCTTCTTCTAATTTGATTGTTCTATTAAGTCCGCTAATTATTCCAGAAGTTACTGTTCTTTGCAATTCTATTCCAATTGGATTTCCTATTGCATATACTCTTTCCCCTAGTTTTACATTTTCCGAATCTCCTAATTTTAAGTAATTTAACCCAGTTTCATTTATTTTTACTATCGCTAAATCTAAATTCGAATCTGCCCAAACAGTGCTACCATTATACACTTCTCCATTTTCTAAAGTAACATAACAAGAACTATATTTATTTCCTGCTAAGTGCCAATTTGTTACTATATAACCGTTATCTGAAATTATTGTCCCTGTACCTAAGCTTAAATTTTCTGTAGCATGCATATCAAAGATTGAATCTCCTTTATTTTTTATTTTTGATATACCTACAACACACTTAGTTGTATCTTCTAATGTATTAGATATTTCTGATGAGTCATCACTCACTGTTGATAAACGAATTGCATTTCCAGCGTTTGAATTACTTTTACCTTCACTTTTTACATTAATGTTTATATACATGTCATATAAATATATACTTATAGCAGAAACAACCATCATTAATAATATAATTCCTATTACTGGTTTTGCTTTACTTTTTCTTTTTTCATATCTATACATAAACTTCCTCCCTAAATTATTTTTTCCTCTTTTTAGAATTTTAATCTTCTTATGGTTGATTTGTTATATTTTTAGTGATATACTATTATTTGTTAAAATAAGTCGTAAAGGTGATAATTATGGAAAAAATTCTTTATAGTTTGACAAATCCACAAAAATCAATTTGGTTTACAGAAGAATTTTATAAAGGAACTCCTATTGAAAATATTACTGGTTCAGTTATCATCCCTGAAAAAGTTAACTTTTCGCTTCTTGAACAAGCAATTAATATATTTGTTGAAAAAAATGATAGTTTTAGGCTTAAATTTATAATTGAAGGACAAGAAGTTAAACAATTTGTAGACACTTATTCTAAATTCCCTATTGAAATTATTGATGTTTCTTCTAATGAAGACTTGCAAAAAGTTGAACAAGAAACTGCTTCAACTGTGTTTAATGTTTTAGGTTCTTTTCTTTATGTTTTCAAAATTGTTAGATTTCCTGATGGTCATGGCGGCTTTATTATAAATATGCATCATCTTATTTCTGATGCTTGGAGTGCTGGTCTTGGTGGCTCTGAAATTATCAAAATTTATACCCGTTTATTAAAAAAAGAAGATATTAAAGATATAGTTTATCCTTCTTATATTGATTATATAAATTCTGAAAAAGCTTATATGGAGAGCGATAAATTTAGTAAAGATAAATCTTTTTGGAATCTTATGTTTGATTCTGTACCAGAAATTGCCACAATTCCAAGTTCTGATGCATTTACAAGAAATAATCTTTCTGGTCAATCGAATAGAAAGCAGTTTACAATGTCCAAAAATCTTATTTCTATAATTAATGAATTTTGTAAAAATGCTAAGGTTTCTGTTTTTAACTTTTTCATGGCTGTTTTTGCCATTTATATTGGTAGAACTTCGGGATTAGATGAATTTGTTATTGGTTCTCCGATTTTAAATCGTTGTAATGTTAAAGAAAAGCGTACTTCAGGTATGTTTATTAATACTATACCTTTGAAAATTGAATTAAAAAATAATATTAAATTTACTGATTTAGCTTCATCTGTTTCAACTTCTTTATTTAATATATTTAAACATCAGAAATATCCTTATTTGTCTTTGTTAGAAGATTTAAGGCATAAAGATCATACAATCCCAAATTTATATAATATTTTAATATCTTATCAGAACATACGTAGTACTGCTCAAAATTCTGAAACTCCTTATTCTATTCAATGGATACCAAATAACTATACTTCTGATAGTATTGATATTCACATTTATGATATGAATGATACTGGAAATATAAATATTGCTTATGATTATCAGACAATTAAATATTCTGAGCAAGATATTGAAAATATACATTCGAGAATTTTAAATATTATTGATCAAATTCTAGAAAATACTACTATTACTATCAATGATATAGAAATTGTTACTCCTGATGAGAAACATAAACTTTTATTTGATTTTAATAATTATGTTCTAGACTATGATAAAACTAAAAGTATTAAACAAATCTTTGAAAATCAAGTAGAAGCTACACCTAACGATATGGCTGTTGTATTTAATAATGATAATTTGTCTTATAGAGAATTAAATAACAAATCTAATAGTCTAGCCCATTACCTGATTAAAAATGGCGTTCAAAAAGGAGACATTGTACCTGTTTTAATGAATCGTTCTATTGATCTAATTGTTTCAATGTTTGCAATCATTAAATCTGGTGCCATATATTTGCCAGTTTCAACAGAATACCCAGCTGAAAGAATAAATTATATATTAGAAAATAGTAAAGCAAATTTAGTTATAACAACATCTGCTAATAATTTGATTAGCAATGATAATGTTACTACAGTTTTACTAGATGATTTTAACTATTCTAGTCATTCTTCTAAAAATCCAGACATTGAAATTTTAGCAAATGATATTTTATATATTATTTATACTTCTGGTTCGACAGGAACTCCTAAAGGTGTTCGTATAACTAATCAAAATCTAAATAATTTTGTAAATAATTTTGCCAAATTCTTTGGTGGAATTGATGCTCACGATAATTGCTTAGCATCTACTAATATATCTTTTGATGTTAGCATTTTTGAATTTTTTACAACATTGTTAAATGGTGCTACTTTGTATTTGTATGAAGAAAATACTATAAATGATATATTTAAGTATTGTAAAACTATAGTATTAAATAATATAACTTTATTATATATACCACCAAACATTTTAGAGGAAGTTTATGGTATTTTATCTACTTACAGTTATGTGCCTATTAAGAAACTTTTAATCGGTGTTGAGCCTATTGGCAGTGCTACAATGAAAAAATATTATAAATTTAATAAAGATATGATAATCGTAAATGCCTATGGTCCTACAGAGACAACTATTTGTTCTACTGCAAATAGTTTAGAAGAATCAACTATAAAGAATTATAGGGTTATTCCTATAGGTAAACCTCTATATAATTTAAAACTATTTGTTTTGGACAAAACATTGCGTCTTGCTCCAATCGGTGTCCCTGGCGAATTATATATTACTGGAGATAATGTCCGGAAAAGGATATTTAAATAATAAAGAACTTACAGATAAAAGTTTTGTAAAATTACCTAATAAATTATCTAATATGACAGCCTATAAAACAGGTGATTTAGTAAAATGGAATTATGATGGCACTATTAGTTTTATTGGTAGAAAAGATAATCAAGTTAAAATTAATGGTCATAGAATTGAATTAGGAGAAATTGAAAGTTGTGTATATAGATATCCTAATATAGAAAAATGTGTAGTTACTATTGATGATAAGCAAAAAATTACAGCATATTTTTCTTCTGAAAAGTCTGTCAATGTTACGGATTTAAAAGCATTTTTACAAAGAAAATTGCCAACTTATTTTATACCAAATTTCTTTGTACAAGTGGATAAATTTAAGCTAACAGCTAACGGAAAAGTGGATAAAAAGGCTCTTGCCAAATTAAAACCTGCTTCTCTTGCTACATATGAGCCTCCTCATACAAATTATCAAAAACAACTAGTAGAAATTTTCGAAACTGTTTTAGGTATCCAAAAGATTAGTATTACGGACAATTTTTTTGAAATTGGTGGAGATTCTTTATCTGCAATTAAATTACAAATAGAAGCATTTAACCGTGGATTAAATTTATCTTATAAAGATATATTTACATATCCTACAATAAAATTACTTTCAGAGAATATATCAACAGCAGACAATTCTTCAAAGGACGATATTGTTGATGAAACTTATGACTATTCTGCTATTGACCAGCTTATCGCAAATAATACTAATCCAAATAAACCAAAAATGAAAAAAGATAAAATTAAAAACATCTTACTTACTGGAGCTACTGGTTACATGGGAAGTCATATTTTAGATGCTTTAATAAAGCATACTAAGAGTAATATATATTGCTTAGTAAGGGCTAAAAATAATAATGACCCTCAGACAAGATTATTGGATGTTTTAAGATTTTACTTTGGTAATAAATATGATAAATTGATTTTTAAACGTATTTTTGCAATTGAAGGTGATATAACTGATTCTAAACTTGGACTTAATGATTTATACTATGAAGAGCTTGGAAATTCTATATCATGTGTTATAAATTCTGCTGCTATTGTTAAACATTATGGTAGTTCTAGCTTGTTTAATGACACTAATATTGTTGGAACACAGAATATTATAAATTTCTGTACTAAATTCAATTGTAAATTAATGCATATATCTACTCTTAGTGTATCTGGAAATATTTTTGAGGATAGAACAAATATTTCAGAAGAAATAAAGAATAATCTAATATTTACAGAAAAAGATTTATATATTAATCAAGATTTGTCTAATATATATATTAAAACAAAATTCTTAGCAGAACGACTTATCTTAGAAAACATATTAAATAATAACTTAAATGCAAAAATTATTCGACTTGGTAATATAACTAATAGATTTTCTGATGGAGCATTTCAAATTAATGTTTCAGAAAATGCATTTTTAAATAGAATTCATTCTTTTTTACAAATAGGTCAAGTTCCAGAGAGCTTAAGAAATTTGACAATTGAATTTTCACCAGTTGATATATGTGCTACTGCTATTGTAAATTTAAGTGTGTATAAAAATCCTTTTACAATTTTTCATGTTTATAATCAAAATTATATTACATTTGAAAAATTAGTAAAAATATTTAATACATTAAATATTAAAATGGATTTTGTAGATGACAAAGTATTTAATAAGACTGTAGAAAATCTATCTAAAAAAGATGAAACAAAGCACATTATATCGGGAATTATTAATGATTTTAATAAAGATAAACAAATACAATATGTTTCTAATATTAAAATGAATAATTCCTTTACTAATAAATATTTAGGTCGAATATTATTTAAATGGCCTAAAATAAATGATAAATATATAACTAAATATATTGTATATTTAAAATCCATTGGATATATTGATTTATAGGAGGTTAATCATTAATGCAAGTAAATATTTTTCCTTTTGTTGGCTTAATAGTATCTTCTGTATTAATATTATGTTTATTTCTTTTTTTAAGGAAACAGACAAAACAAACAACTTTAAAAAGAGCTTTTTCATGTATTTTAGCATGTCTATTGATTTGTTGCATAGGTCTTATTGCACAAATTACTCTTAGTGATGCTTTAAATATAGAACCAATATATTTTGATTATTTTGTATATATAGGTACTTGTTTTTTGCCGGTTACATTTCTTATTATGAGCTTGATTTTTGTTAAACCTGATCAAAGTATAAACATAAAATTATTATCAATTTGTCTTTCTATTGTTCCTATTATATGCCTAATTTCTTTATGGACAAATGATTTTCATCACTTATTTTATATAAAATATTCAACTATATTGTCTCAAGGAGAATATGGTCCATTTTTCTATATTACTAGCATTTATACATATTCACTTTTTGCTATTGGTTTAGTATATTTGGCTATTTATAGCATAAAAAATATAAGATTTTATTTTTATCAATCATTATTAATATTTTTAGGTGCCCTTATTCCTATAGTTGTTAACGTTTTAGGATTGTTAGGTATATTTGATTTGTCAATATATATAACACCTATATGTTTTTCTATAACCATTTTATGTTTCGCACTTTCAATTTTTAAATTTGGATTTTTAAAGATTAAACCTATAGCAATACAAAAAATAGTCAATCGTATATCTGATTCATATATAGTATTAGATAGTGATTTAACTATTGTAGATTTTAATGAAACATTTTTACATACTTTCCATTTAACATCTTCTTCGATTATTAATAAGAAATTTTTCGATATCCTTACTCCTAATTCTACTAAAGAGATGGAAGAAATTGAAAATGAAATTATTTCGGCAATACAAAGAACAAAATATAATTCTTCCACAGTTATACTAGATAAATATATTAAAAATATTGATAAATATTTTCATATAGAAATTAATAGTATTTCCCAAGGTAAAACATATTTAGGAACGCTTTTACTTTTAAAGGATGTTACTCAACATAAACGAGATTTAGAGACTATAGAAAAAAATCAAGAAATATTAATAGAAAGAGAGCGTTTAGCAACACTAGGGCAAATGATTGGAGGAATTGCTCATAACCTAAAAACTCCTATAATGTCTATTTCTGGTGCTACAGAAGGTATATTAGATTTAGTAAATGAATATAAAAATTCTATTTCAGACCCAGAAGTAACTATTCAAGATCATTTAGAAATTGCTGGTGATATGGAAGAATGGATACATAAGATTCAATCTCATCTTTCATATATGTCTGATGTTATTACTACTGTTAAGGGTCAAGCTGTTGCTTTTTCAGATAATACCACATTTACAAGTTTTACTATTGATGATTTTGTTAGACAGGTCAATATACTTATGAAACATGAATTAAGTAAAGCATTAATAGAATTAGAAGAAAAGTTGGAAGTTCCAGAAGATACTGTAGTTAAAGGGAATATTAATAGCTTAGTGCAAGTTGTAAATAATATTATTTCTAATGCTATACAGGCTTACGACGGCAAAACCGGTGAGAAAATAATCCTAGATATTTATAAAGGAAAAGATAATCTAGTATTTAAAATTCAAGATTTTGCAGGTGGATTACCTAACACAGTAAAATCAAAATTATTTAAAGAAATGGTAACAACTAAAGGTAAAAATGGAACAGGTTTAGGACTATTTATGTCATACTCTAATATTAAAGCACACTTTAATGGTGATATACATTTTGATAGTCGTAAAGGCAAAGGAACTACGTTCTATATTGAAATACCTTACGGAAGTCGGAGAACAGAGGTCGGAAGTCGGAAAATAGGGATAAGAAAATAGAGATTAATTTATTTTAATCTCTATTTTTATTACCAATTTCCGACCTCTGACATCTGACCTCTGATCTCCGACTTCCGTTATTCATCAAATGCCCCGAATAGTTCATCAAATTTTGCTTCTAATTCTTTTTGTAGATCATAGTTTTCATTATTTGAAGAATTTTCTTCTTTTTTTTGTTCTTCTACTTGAATATTTGTTTTTGGTTCTTCTTTTGGTTTATTTGCTGGTGTTTCCTCAAATAAATCATCCAATGATTCTATTTTAGTATCTTCCTTTTGCTCTTCTTTTTCTTCCACATATGGGTTATATGGATTGTATTTTCTCCATTTTCCTCTATCTATTGGTGGTATTGAGTTATGATTAGATTTATATTTTTCTACTAATTTTGCTGTATTGTATTTAAAATAGTAATATTTTCGTGCTTTTATTGGTTTTATTCCTTTTTCTAAAATAATACATGTATCATTATCTAATCTTCTTAATTCATCTGGTGTCATCAATGGTCTTGCCATTACTTGGTCTGATTTATTATAGCCTTGTCTCCACATGTTTTTGTCTGTATTTACAGACCAGCTCTCTCTTGCTATAGTTTTTTCTCCTAATTCTTTAGAAAAATATTCCACTGTTTTTTGTGAGTTACTTCCTAAAAATATACAGGTATCACAGTTTCCTATTATTGTTTCATGAGATTTTTCATATACTGCCTCTAATTGGTCTAAATTCTGCAGAATAACACTAAAAGATATTTTCCTACTTCTTGATGTAGATATTTTTTTATCAAAATCTGGTATTTTACCAATGTTTGCAAACTCGTCTAATATAAAATATGTTGGTTGTGGCAATTCTCCTCCGCTTCTATCTGCAAAATCATATAATCTTTGTATCATTTGTGAGAAGAATATTGTAAGTAAGAAATCATAAGCTGCATGCGTATCTGAAGATATTACATAAACTGCTGTCTTTCTCTTACCTATATCTTCAAAGTTTATAGTGTTTGTTGATGTTAATTCTGCAATTTCTTTTGAGTCAAATTTACCTAATTTTGATTGTAATGTACTTAATATTGAACCATATGTTTTTTCTGGTGCAATTTCTATAGATTTATAAAACATTCTTGCTGGATGGTCATATGGTAATTGATTTATAAGTTCTGTAAGAAGGTTTCCTCCTCCATTACTATTTGCTGCCCTTACAAGCTCAGCACAACTTGCTAAATTTTGCTCTTCTTCTGGTCTTGTTGCTAATAAATAATATATTAATGCTTTAAGTAACATTTCAGCCATATCATCCCAATATGGGTCTGAAGTAGTTCCTTCAATTTTTTGACCTTTTACTATTGTATTTGCTATAACATCTACATCAATTTCACTTTCTATATGCATTAGAGGATTATATCCATCACTATTTTTTGGATTTACCAAATTCAATATTTTAATATCATATCCATTTTCTCTAAGATATCCTGCTGTTTTATCATAAAGTTCACCTTTAGGATCTGTGAATACATAAGATCCTAATAATTGGTAAGCATTTGGAATAACGTATGATGCAGATTTACCAGAACCTGAACCGTCCAACTACCATTACATTTACGTTTCCTCTTTTATCTACTGGTAAATAGTGTTTTTCTGCTAGTAAAATTCCTTTGTTTTTACTTAGAACTGAATATTGTTCTCCAGATGCCCAATCACTTGAACCATGTTCAATATCTTTATAATCATGTTTTGGTAATGTTTTTATAATTCCAACTATTGCAAATCCTATTAAAATAATTATTAACCATAGATCACATTTTAAAAATGTTCCTATATATTCTTGTGAAAAAGCTTTGCCTAGATTTCCACCTATGTCCCCTAAGTTACTATTAAGTAAATTATTAATGAAATTTCCATTTCCTTTTGTTACTGCATCTACCCAGCTTATACTTAAAGGCGCAATTAATACTATGGAAAGTATTAACCATAGTATTACAACAATTATTAAAACAAATTTGCTTTTTTTCAATGCATAACTTATTTTATCTTTCATATTTATCTCCTACTCTTTCGTATATTCTTCTTTTGCTCTTGCTTTATTATCCCCTGCTTCTAGTACTAATTTTTTATTTTCTGGTAATTCTTTTAATTTTTTAGCACTTTTTAATCTTTTTGGTTGAGATATAGGATAAAATTCTTCTATTCCCATTGTCAACTTACCTCCTTACTTTTTAAAAACCGGGCTGCCGCCAACTAAAATATAATCATCATCTTCGCCTTGTCTTATTTCAAAAGCGAAATAATTCCTATGTGCTTTTAATTTGCATTTTCCTTTTACTTCATTAGTTGTTTCATCAAAGTATAAAATAGGTTTTACTTCTTCTACTGTGTCCAGGTCTATTATTGTAATAGGTCTTTTCAAATTTGGTGTATATGTAAAGTCCTTTACTTCTGTGTCTTCATCTTCATAATATTTTTTAAACGCAAAAGGTAAAGGAGACTTTTCTATAATAACTTTATTACCATCCAAAACTCCGTTATTTATTACAACTTTATCTTTTCCAAATGAAAAAATTGCTAGTCTATTTCCTTCTGGTTTTGGATCATCTATATAAAAAGTCTTTCTAATTCTTTCTCCAATAAATTCTTGAGTGCTATCTAATCTTTGTATAGTAAATTTAGGAGAATTTTTTGCTAATTCTTTTTCAGTTTTACTTACTTCATATACAACTGTTCTTACATCTTTTGGATCGGTAATACTAAAGTGTTTACCTTGAATATTTTCCATATATTAGCACCTCACTTATCAAAATTTATGCTACTTGTCCTATGTATAATTCCACTTTAAATTATACACTAAATAAAGGTATGTTGTCAATATTTGACACAAATTTTATGTAAATATAATTGCCTTGCAAAATTTTCATTGCCCATGCAACAACTTTTTTTAATATCGTCTTTTTCTCGTTTTATATTTTTAATTTTATTAACATTTTTCTATATCAATTATTTTCACAATGTTTTCTTCTATTTTTCCATATATTAAAGCTATATCTTTTATTTTCAAATTTCTTAAACAAAAATCCGCTATTTCATTATAGCCTTCAACTTTTATTTCTGTTTTATCTAGTAATTTTAAATTTAAAATTGCTTTTGCTGTTTTGTTTTTTTCTAACATAAATTTATATTCAATTTCTTTTATTAATTCTCCTATTAAAAATACTACATTCATACTTTCCTCTTTTATAAATTACATAAAATGCATATATTTGAATTTCTACTAATACACATTTTACTGATACTTTTTTACCTATATTAGGAAGGAATAAATCCCTTTAACTACTAATACCTTTACTGTATACATTCCTTAAAATGTATAATCTCAAAGAAAATTTGTATTAGAGCTGGAGGCTAGAACCGTTATTGGTGTTGGTATTGCTCGGATTGTTGTTGTTGCGATAACTTGCTGAATTGCTGTTGTTGTAATTGCCGGCCTCTGTTGACCCTGTTATTGGTAGAGTTGGCCTTTTTGATTTATCCCTATGTTATTTAATAAAATAACTTTTCTTTTAAATTTTTTACATCTGCTATTTTTATATATCCTAAATGTCCTGCTAAATATAATTTTGCTTCTTTACTTGTAATTTCTCCTTTTGCTACTTTTTCTTTTAGACTTTTTATTTTTTTCTTTAACCTTCTTTTCCCTTTGTCTCGTATTTTTAATCTGTATTCATTTATCTTATATCCGCAAAAGTTTACTCCTTGTTTATTTTTGAAAATCTGTGTTTTTTGATTTAATTCCAGCTTTAGTTTTTCTTTTAAAAATTTCTGAATTGCTTCTAATATCTCTTTTGCTTTTTCCTTTGTTTTTAGCAATATTATTCCATCATCCATGTAGCGAAAAAAGTATTTGCATTTTAAATTATGTTTTACATATTGATCCAGTTCATTTAAATATATGTTTGCATACATTTGTGATGTATAATTTCCTATTGGTAATCCTGTTTTCCCGTTATTTGAATATATTATTTCTTTTGTAAGCCACAATATTTTTTTATCTTTTATTTTTCTTTGTAGTATTTCATATAAAATGTCTTTATGTATGTTTTCAAAATATTTCTTTATATCCATCTTTAGTATGTAATATTCTCCCCATATGTTTTTACAGTGTTTCATTGCTTTTTGCACATCTAAACAAGCTTTATGCATTCCTTTTCCTTTTAAGCATGCATAACTCGTATTTATGAATTGTGGTACAAAATACGGCTCAATAAAACTATTTACATACCAGCGATGTACTATTCTATCTATATATTTAGTTTTTTCTATTTTCCTTAATTTTGGCTCAGTTATATAAAATGTAATATATTTTCCATGTTTATATTTACATAGTTTTAATTGTTCATATAGCCACATTATATATTCTTCTTGTTTAAGGTTAAATAATATTATTTCTTTTCTATATCCTTTACCTTTTCTGCTTTGCATGTGTGCTTTCATTAAAGTTTCATAGCTTAAGGCTTTTTCATATTTATTTCTTATTGTTTTTGCCATAGTATTTTATTAAGCCTCCTAATATTTTTCCTAATTCATATATCTGCCCCATTGCTATATTAAACTTTTTGTCATCTATCCATTTGTTTTTATGCATTATTCTTAAATATATTCTTTGTACATTTAGTTCTGCATCTATTATATTTGTATAATATAAACATTTACTTTCCTCTATTTTGTTTAAATACATTATATATTTCATTGTTTCATACATTGAGGTTTTATATTCTGTTCCTATACTATATTTTTCTGTTCTTGGTATTTTTATTATTATTTCTAACATATATTGTATATATTTTTCCATTTTTGGTATTACTTCTAATTTTCTATTGCTAGTATTTTCCTTCATTTCTTGTATTCCTATAAAATTTATCTAATGCTTCTAGGTAATCATCATTCTTCCAAGCTTCTATACCTTTGCACATTAAGCAATTTATATTTTTTCTTGTTGTTTTATTACTTTTTCCATCATATTCTCTAACCACTTTTAAATTTTGTTTTTGTTTGTCTATATTATATACAATATACCCATAACCCAATTCTTCTATTTTTCTTAAATATTTATCTAAACAACTAATTGGAACTCCTACTTTACATGTATGTTTTTGAAAGCACGTACATTTTAATTTTAATTTACTATTTAAAAGTACTGCATCTTCTTCTATTGCTATATAGAATGCTCCTGCATTTATAAATACTATTTTACCTCTACTATTTTCTCTTAATAAATTTACCATTTGACTATAACTCATATATATTTTTACTCCCTTCTTCCTTATGTCGCTATTATTGCTATCATGGCTTATTGGCAAAATCCTGTAAACGCAATAATAGCGCTCCCGCCAGGGAGCGCTCCCGCCAGGGACAAAATTTCCCCATTTACCGTTTTGAAAATGAGCTTTAATATTGGGAAAAGCTCCATTTTCAAAACGATAAATTGGAAAATTTTGCCCTTTGCGTGTAAACTCGCAAAAAATCGTTCAGATTTTTTACCCTGCCACTATTTTGTGGCAGTAATTGGTGTATCGCTATTAGCTTACAGAACTACGTAAAGCTGGAGGCTAGAACC
This sequence comes from uncultured Clostridia bacterium, assembly GCA_944390405.1. Classification (GTDB taxonomy): domain Bacteria; phylum Bacillota; class Clostridia; order TANB77; family CAG-508; genus UMGS1781. The sequence goes on from CALXPS010000016.1 coordinate 18,848, forward strand.
GAGATAGGCGTGGATAGCACACGGACCGTTGCTGTAGCGATAACTTGCTGAAAGGCTGAAGACGCAATAGCCGGCCTCTGCAGACCCTGCCACGGGTAGAGTGGGCCTCTGTAGTCCATATAAATACGTTTCCTTCTAGATCGTATATGTTTTTTACTTTGTCATTGTATTGTACCGAACCTGAATAGTTTAATCCTCCTGTTTGATACATGTCTGATAAATCATGTCCTACATTTCCTGCTGTTTTTATGTTGTATGGTTGTCCGTCTGGTCTTTCTCCATTTTCTACAAATTTCATTACTTGGTCGTATGCTGCTCCTTGTATCATTGTACTTTTTACACTTGTTAATCCATTGTTTTCGGCATATTTCTTTTGTTGGGCATACATTCTATACCATGTTACACTACTTATGCCTGTGTCTGTTCCTGCTACTGATTTTACTGTTGCATTTGTATCACTATTTACCATTCCGCTTGTTTCGTATCTGCCTATATAAAATCCTTGGTTTTCATATACGCTTTTTACTACTTCATTATATTCTTCTTGTAGACTTTGTTTGAACTTTGCTGTTGTATCATAGCCTGTTGTTCCTAGGATGCTTGACAATTGGGTTAAGTATGTGTTACTGCCATCATAACTTGTTCCATCTCCTGTGCTGTTTCCTGTTACTACATCTGGCTCTCTTAGTCCAGTGTTTGGTGTGTAGACTTCGGTATAGGCTTTCTCGAAGTTTTCTCCAGTAGATGTAGCATATAGTCTTCCTGCCATTAGGGTTGAATTATGGATTATGCATTTTGCTTTTCCATTTTCTACTGTTATATTACAGTTTCCATTTGAACCAGTTTTTGCTTGGCAGATGTACATGTTATTGATTTGTTCGTGTGATATTGGTATCCACACAAATTGGTCATATGTTTTTTGGGCATTTGCTACTTCAGTTGGGTCTTCCCAGTCTACTGTTTCTCCATCTGGTATTAGGTATATTACTAATCCATCATCTATTGTACTTTCTTCTTCTAATCCTGATACTGTAAATCCTCCTGGGATTACTGCTATATCTCCATTACTATCTTCATATTCTGTTGTTGTGTTTGCTTTATCTCCTGGCTGTATTGTTTCTGGTGGGTCTCCTCCGTCTGGTGGGTTGTATACGTTTTCTAGTTCGCCCATTAGTTCGTCTACTCTGTTTTGTTCTTCTCCTACTTTATTGTTTGTTTGTCCTACTGCGTCTTTGGCCGTATCAAATAATTTTCCATCTATTGCTACATCTATTGTTACTGCTACTAGTATTAGCATTATTATTATTGTGATTATTAATGCTATTAGTGTTATACCTTGTTGGTTTTTATTTCTATACTTATTATTTCTTTCCATTTTCATTTTTTCTATCAGTCCTTTCTTTTGTTTTTATTTTTTTCTCGTAATTATTCGTTTTCTTACGCATTAAAGCACTTGTAGCAATAACTTAAGCAATATAGCTTTTTGTAAGTTCTATTTGGTTTTCAATGTGCTTTTTTGCGTTTCGTTTCTTGAATAATCTACATTTTTAATGTACCATTCTTTTGCTGCTTTGTCAACTGTTTTTACAAAATTTTTGTTGCATTTCAAATGACATTCTTGGAATATAATTTCTGCTTTTGGCGGATTGTATGTCTCTAAATCTGAATGGTAACAAATTATATTTGCTATTCAGAATAAAATGAAATAACTATACTAATATTTACAAATTTATATAATTATATTTAATTTCATTTTTATCTAATATTTCTTTCTCCCTATTTGAACAAGTAAATATTATAATCTGATTTTCTTTATAATTTTCATTTAAATATTTTAATATATTTTCTAATCTCTCATTATCATAATAAGCAAAAACTTCATCTAAAATTACTGGCATTTTCTCTTGTGTTATTTCTTGCATTGCAGATAGCCTTAATGATAGATATAACTGATCTATTGTTCCAATACTTAACTTATTAGCATTTATGTATTCTCCATTATTTAGTTCTACTATTAGTCCTTGTCCATCTATAAACCTTATTTTGTTATATTTTTTACTTGATATTTTACCTACTATGTTTGAAAGATTTTTTGTAAATTTAGGTGTTATTTCTTCTTTCATTTTATTATATGCATTTTCCAGAGCTGTTTTTGCTATATTTATAGAATTAGCTAGTTTTAGGATTTCTTCTTTTTCTTCTAAACTACCTTCAAGTTGTTCTTCTAATTTTGCTTTTTCTTCTGATTTTTTGATTATATTATTATAATCAATTTCATTTGTATGTAATTGTAATTTTAATGATGATATTTCATTGTTTAAATTTTCTAAAATATTATTTATTTCATTAATATTTTCTTCTAATAAATAATTTATTTCATTTTCATCAATCTCATTTTTATATGTATTTTTTATTTTATTTTTTTCTATTTTATTTTTTTGAATATTTTCTTCATTTTTTTTGTCTATATTTTTTTGAATTTTATTTATATTATTTTGGATTATTTCTATTTCTGTTAAATATCTTTTTTGCTCTTTATTTTTTTCTTTTATTTTATTATTATTTTTAATTATTTTCAAAACAGTAAATACACCAAGTATAAGTGTTATGGCAAATAATATAATATTAATTATTTTATTTATTTTAAATATAAATAATATTATATTTAAAATAAATAATAATGTAAAAATAATTATATTAATTAAATTTTTATTTTCTTTTTTTATTTTATTTTCATTTAATTTTTTTTCTAAATTATTTATTTTTACTCTTTCTTCTTCTTTTAAATTATTATTTATTTTTATTTTTTCTTCTTCTAAATTATTTTTTTCTTTTATTTTTTTTATTTCTTTTAATAAATTAATTTTAATTTCTTTTTCTTTTATTTTATTTTTTATATTTTTTTCTTTTTTTTCTAGTTCATCTATATTTAAAATTGTTTCTTCTAAATTATTTTTTTCTTTATTTATTTTATTTATTTTTTCGCTTATTAAATTCAAAGGTCTTCCAACTGTTCTTTCTGTTCCGACTTCTTCTATTATTTTTTTATTTAATTTTTCTATTGTTTTTTTATACGATATATTTTCTTCTCCTGTTGATAATATATTTGCAATTTTTTGTGTTAAAATAGATTGTTCCGAGCTATCTAATACAACACTTTTTTGTTCAATTAAAGTTGTTGTAATAAAGCTTGTTTCATCTATTCCTGTTTGTTCATAAAAAAATTGATTTCCTCTATTTTTATCTATTGTAAAGTTTTTAGAAATATCTTCACTATTAAAATATATTTTTGGATTTTTTTTCGTAAAATCTCTAAATACTTCATATGTATTATTATTATCTAAAGTATATTCTATTTTCCCTGAAAATTCTTCTGCTTGCCAAGGTTTGTATTTTTCGAAATCTGAAAATTCTTTTTTATTTTTATTTTTTGAAACTCCATAAAACATCCCTGAAATAAATTTAAGTAAAGTTGTTTTTCCCGCTTCATTTTCTCCATAAATTAAATTTATTCTATTATTTAAATTAATTTCTTTATCTTCTATTTTCCCAAATCCATTTATTTTTAAATTATTTATTTTCAAAAAATCACCTCTATTGTTCTTTTGCTATTATTAATTTTGTAATGCTTGTAAACCAATTTCTATAGCACTTTTAATTTCTTCATCTGAACAATTATTTTCTTCTTTTATTTTTTCTATTTCTTTTATAAAATAACTTTTTAAATTATTTTCTTTTTTTATTTCTTCTAAATTAAAATTTAATTTTGTAAAATCTTTTATTTTTAATATATTTTTTTTATTAATTATTTTTAATATTTTATTTGTATTTATTTCGATATTTTTATTTCCTTCTAATATTATTTTATAATAATTATTTTTTTCTAATTTTATTTCATTTATTTTTTCGATTAATTCTTCTTCAGAATATATATCTGAAATATCTAAATTTATTTCTTTAAATTCTGTTTCATCTAATTTTTCAAAATTAATTTCTAATTTATTTTTTTCTAAATTTACATCTAATATTCCATGTTCCCCTAATTCATCAAATCCAAAAGCTATAGTAGACCCTGGGTAGACTATGTTTTCATTAACTATTTTTTTGTGTATATGCCCTAGAGCAATATAATCAAATCCTATTTCTTTTATTTTATTTTCATTTATTGGATTATATTGCATGTCTAAAGTTTTGCTAGCATTTAAATCACCATGTGTAATTAAAATATTTAATTTATTTTTATTTTCTATTTTAATTTCTTCTATTTTTGAATTTGTACAATAAAAATCGTCAAAACCAAATCCATATATATCACAATCTTGAAAACTATATTTTTTTATTTCTGAATTAAATATATACACATTGCTTTCCCAATTAAAATCATAATAATATGATTTTTTTAAAATTGGGTCATGATTACCAGGTGCTATAAATACTTTTGTTTCTGGTATTTCTTTGAATAAATTATTTATATATTCAATTGTTGTTTTTCTTATATATTGATGTTCATATAAATCGCCACTTATAAATAAATATGGGATTTTTTCATTTTTTATTTTATCAATAATTTTTTTAAATATTTTTCTCTGTTCTAATCTTCTTAATTCTCCTAATTCTTCTCTACTACTTAATACTGTAAATGGACTATCAAAATGCATATCTGCCATATGTATAAATCTCATTTTATTCCTCCTAATTATAGGTTTCCATTTTTTAATAAATAATTTCTTGCAATTATGCTATTTATATGCATGCTTGCACCTTTTTCAATTTGTAACATAATCTTTTTTTCTATTATATATATCACTGCTTTATCTATACTTTGTTCTAATAAATTATTTAAATAATCTATATCTGAGAATCCTCTTTCTTTACTTGTTCTATCTGCTATAAATAGTATTTTATCTAACATGCTCATATTAGGTAATCCCGTAGTATGTGCTCTTATTGCATGTCCCATTTCTGGAGTAAAATCCAACTCTGTTAATGCTATATATTCTCCTAACTTTGCATGTAACAAAGTAGGATTTTCGCGCTCTGTTTCATCTATTTCAATATTGTTTTTTTCTGCTAGTTTTATTTTTTCGTCATTATCAATTTCTTTTGCTATGTCATGTGCTATTCCTACTTTCTTTGCAATATCTGTATCTATTCCAAATTTATTGGCAAGTTCTTCACATCTTTCCATAACACATTTACTGTGAAAAAATCTTTTTTCAGATAATCTATTGCTTACAATGTTTATTATGTCTTTTAACTCCATTTTTTCCCTCTCTTTTCTATTGATTATATTATTATTAGCTATTAACTTCAAGCTGAATTAATTTATCTAATAATTCTGAATACGAAAGTCCACTCTTCTCCCATAATTTTGGATACATACTTATATTTGTAAATCCTGGCAAAGTATTTATTTCATTGATATAAATTTTTTTCTGTATATCATCTACAAAGAAATCTACTCTTGCTAATCCTTTACAATCTGTAGCTTTATATGCTTTTTTTGCTAATTTTTTCACCTCTTTTGATAGTTCTTCTGAAATATCTGGTGATATTATTGTCTGTGATTCGGGATTATTATATTTAGCCTCAAAACTATAAAATTTATCTCCTGTAATAATCTCTCCTAACCCAGAAGTTTCAATATTTTCATTTCCTAGAACTGCACATTCTATCTCTCTTCCAATAATATTTTCTTCTATTAGTATTTTATTATCAAATAATTCTGCATGTTTTATGTATTCTTCTAGTTCTGAAATATTATTTGCTTTATTTATTCCTACTGAAGATCCAGAGTTGGATGGCTTCACAAACATTGGGAATTTTAATATTCCTGCTATTTTCTGAGTTATTTCAGATATATTATATCTTTCCTCACTAAAATCTTTTTTCACAAAAATATATTCATTTTTATTTTTTCTAATATAAACATATTTTGCCTGCAAAATATTGGCTTTATCGAATATAATTTTTGCATATACCTTATCCATACATAAACTAGATCCAAGTATTTTAGAACCAATATAAGGAATTCTTAGAATTTCTAGCATTCCTTGTATACTCCCATCTTCGCCACCTAATCCATGTAATACTGGAAATACTATATCCAACTTTTTTAAATATTCACAAATATTATCTATTTTTTCTGTTACTTTTACATCATCTCCAACTTTTAATTTTTGTTCTGTACACTGGTATTTAAACCATTCTCCTTGTTTATTTATATATATTGGATGTATTTCATATTTGTCTTTATTTAAATTTTTTATAACTGATGTTCCTGAAGCTATTGAAACATCATGTTCTGTAGATGTTCCTCCAAAAATAACTCCTAACTTTAATTTGCTCATAAAATTCCTCCTTGTAGCCATTTTGAAATTTCACCAAAATTCATTTTATTTGATGCTTTAAGTAAAATGCAATCTCCTTGTTTTATAATTTTTTGTAGTTTTTTTATACATTCCTTATTCGTTCTAAATTTATAAATTTCTTTAACCCCTAACAGTTCAGCTTCATCTGCAATATATTTTGCATCTTCTCCTACAACACATAATATATCTATATTATTTTTTGATACTTCTTCTCCAACTTTTCTATGTAATTTTTCTGAATATTCTCCTAATTCTAGCATATCTCCTAATATTGCTATTTTCTTTTTAGCATTTATTTTAGCTAGTACCTCTATACTTGCTTTCATTGAATCATAACTTGCATTATAATAATCATTAATTATTTTAATTTTATTTACTTCTATAATTTCATTTCTTTTTGATGTAACTTCAAAACTTTTTATTCCCTCTATTATTTTATATATATCTACTCCTAATTCTAATCCTACTGCAATACTACATAAACTATTATAAATAAAATGCTCTCCTCTTACAGGTACTTCCACTTTATATTTTTTACTATTTATTGTTATATTGTACTGTGAACTTTTTTCTTTACTTACTATATCTTCTGCAATATAATTAGATATATTATGAATACCATATGTAATCTTAGTATAATTTTTAATATTACAAGTATTTAATAAATCATTATCATTATTTAGAACTATCTTTCCATTTTTATTTAATCCCTCTAATATTTCTAGCTTTGCTTTTAATATATTTTCTTGAGAGCCGAAGTATTCCAATATGTGCTGTACCTATATTAGTAATTACAGCTATTGTTGGTTTTACAATATTAGTTAGTAATGATATTTCTCCAAAATGGTTCATACCCATTTCTACAACAGCTGCTTCAGTACTTTCATTCCAATTTAATATTGTTATTGGTACCCCAATATGATTATTATAATTACCTTGTGTTTTTGCTACATTATATTTTTGCATTAATACATTTGAAATCATATCTTTTGTAGTAGTTTTACCAACACTTCCTGTAATAGCAACAATTGGAATATCAAACAAACTTCTTTTATATTTTGCTAAATCTTGTATTGATTGTATAACATCTTTTACTTTAATAATTATTTTATCATTATTTTTTTCTAATATTTCTTGCGGGATATCATATTCTGTTATACAGCCTATTGCTCCCTTTTTAAAGGCTTCTTCTATATATTTTATACCACTATTCGTTTCTGTTTTTAATGATATAAACATATCCCCTTTTTTTAAAATTCTTGTATCACAACAAAATGTTTTTGTTGTTTGATATATAGGTTTTGATATTAATGTACTTTCACATGTTTCTAAAATTTTATCAATAGTTATATTTTTATCTTTCATACTTTTCTCCATATATATTTTATTCATTTATTATATTATTGTTAATATTTTATAACATTTTTATAATTTTTTAAATAGTTTATTAATATTTTTTAACACAAGATTAGATTTTTTGTTATATTTTAAATAGTTCTTTACAAATACAAATTTTTATTATATATTTTTATTAAAAGAAAAAGGCAAATCAACACGAAAGTTGCTAACTCGATACTTTTTTATGTTGCTTTTCTTATTGTATACGGAAAATCTTATATGTTCTAAAATTAAAATCCTATACAATTCAAAAATAATTGAAGGTGAATTTATATGCAAAGAATGTTAAGTTATATACGTAAAGCAGTTGATGATTATAATATGATTAATGATGGCGATAAAATTGCAGT
>CALXPS010000017.1 GCA_944390405.1 uncultured Clostridia bacterium
TCCAAATTTATTAATATTATATCACAATACCTATAAATTTTGAAAGTGTTTTAATCACATTATTTGCGGAAGAACCAATAATTTAATAAAAAATACAAAAATAAACAGTAGTACAATTGATATTGCTAATCTTATAATGAACAATACGTTTTATGAATCTCCTCAATATGATAAAATTGAATTTGGAGATAAAATAAAATGGGATTACCAACATTTTACAGCAGCTAACAGTTATCAGCTATATATTCACTCTTTAAATATGATTAGTTATCTAACAGACGCATATTTAGTATCTAAAGATATTAAATATTTAAAAAAAGCATATTCTATTTTAAAAGATTGGCAAGAATATAATAAATCAAACTGCAAAGTTAAAAAGAATTATGTTTGGTCTGACCATTCCACAACCTTCCGTACTATAAATATATTATATTTTTATTTAGTATCATATAATTTAATTAAAATAAATCATAAAGAAATATATTCTATAATAATAGAACATCTTGATTATTTAAATAATTTTCCTTATTATTCTAATGATAATCATGGTATTATGATAGATAGAACTTTGTTATTATCTTCTTTTATATTAAATGACACATTGCTAAGTGCAGTTTATTTCAATAAAAGTTATTATCGTCTACGAGAAGCATTTTTTCGTGATTTCAGTAAAAAAGGAGTTCATCTAGAAAATTCTGTAGATTATCATTGTATAGTAAAGCGATTGTTTAAAGAAATAAATGAATTTTTGGTAAAAATGAATTTGTCATTAGGTGATGATATTACTAACATTTTATACGATGATATAGATTATCTAGGGTATATTGAGAAGCCAGATTGTCGTTTTCCATTAATTGGAGATACAAGCGGAACTCAGGTTAATAAAATAAAAAAACATTTTGATAATTTTATAGATACTAGTGCTGGTATTGCAATTTTTCAAAAAGAAAATATAGAAAACCCTTCTAAGTCTTTATGGTTAAGCTTCATTTGTGGCTATGGAAATTCTAACCACAAACATAATGATGATTTATCAATTCTTTTATCTAATAATGGATATGATTTATTTGTAGATGCAGGTAAATACAATTATAACCGTAAAGACCCTATAAGAATTTATTGTAAATCTATTGCAGCCCATAATACTATTCAAATAGGGGATGATACAAAAGGATATGAAATATTAGCAAATGCTACATCTAGCAATAAACCTCATATTACTGATTTTTTCCAGGGTTCACAGTATAATTTAATTAAAGGTATAAATGCAAATTATACCAATGCCTGTGTGGAAAGAGCTGTCATTTTGATAAAATCAACTATACTTGTTATTTATGATAAAATAGAATGTACTGATGTACAAGATTGCATTCAATCTTTTAATTTAGCTCCTGGTATGACTTATAAGAAGATAAATAAAAATAAATTTGTGCTTACAAATCATGATTATAATATTATTTATGAACAACATAAACCAATTGACCAAATAGATTTTTTAGAAGCAAATAAAGATTTACCACAAGCTATTATTTCAGAAACTTTTAGCAATTTGACTGATATTACTCAAATAAAAGCTCATAAAAAAGGAAAATCAAATTATTTTTTAACTTCTATTAATCTAGATCCTAATAACTATCAAATTAATAATTTAGCAGTTGATGATAATAAAAAAATTATTAGTATAAAGATTAATGAAGAAAATTTAGAAATTTTCATATAATATGTCTTTAAAATATAAAAAACAAATAGTCTATTATAAAAATAGATTATTTGTTTTTTAGTTTATAACTTATCATATAATTTCTTAATTTCATCTATTATTTCTAATGATAATTGTTTTTCTTTATCATCTTCAATTAATTCTAATTTTGCTAAATACCAATTATTCATAAAATGTTCATATCGTCTGTTAATATATTCATTAAGTAAATTATATTCTTTTAATTTTTGTACTTGATACCTTTCCATTATTAAGAATTTTTCGAAGAATTTATGATTTATAGTATTTACAACCGAATCATTTCTTGCAGCATAATAGATGTGAATTGGTATATTAATATAATAAGCTTTTTTTGCATTTATCATTAACTCTTGGAAGAACAATGAATCTTGCCCTGCTGCTCCAACTGGATTTTCAATTTTATTTTTAGTAATCAATTCTTTTTTTATAACACATGCTTGTATGCTATTGGTCTTAAAATCTTTTTTTATTAATTCTGCTTTAGGATTATTAATTTCTTTATCTGATGAAAAATAATTAAAAGTAGCTTCTCTGTCACTTAATTTCATTATACCACCAAAAGCAAAGTCATAATCATTCTTACTTACTATTTCAAATAACTTAGCATACCCATCATTTATTGCTTCATTATCTGGATCTAAGTAAGTAACATATTTAGCTGTTGCAAGTTCAATTCCTTTATTTCTAGGTCTTGAAGCAGTACCACTTCCTCCGTCTGTAAAAGAATAAGTTCTTACATTTGTATATTTATTTTTAATATCGCTGATGGTATTTATAGTTTCTTCGTCTGTTGAACCATCATCTATTAATAATATTTGCATTTTATCGAATATTGAACTTCGTAATAAACTATTAAAACATTTATAAAGTAAGAATTTACCATTATTATATATTGGAACTATTACTGCTAATTCTGGAGTGCTAAATTTAGAGTACTTAATAGTAGTTATGCCAAATGGATCTATGCTATATCCATTTCCTTCAATATACTTATCTTTAATTGTTTTTATTGCGTTATATTTTTTTGAATCGAAAATAGAAATTCTTATGTCTGAAGATTCATTAATATAGTCATGATTAATTCCTTCTATTTTTCCATTTTGAATTCTACTATTAATTGTTATATAGTCACATGCTGTATATTTAAATGCGTTAATCATATCTTCTATATAGTGTCTCTGATAGTTAATATCATCTGACATATATGCAATATAATCATATTGCACTGCAATTTCATCTGTTAATTTTTCTAATTCTATAATGTCTTTATTTGTATACGTTTGACTTTGATATATACTTTCAATCTTATCTGTAATCTTATCACAAACTACTAATACTTTTTTATCTTTAATAATATATTTATTTTCATCAATACATCTAAATATATAATTTAATTTATCATATACTGTATGATGTGACATTACATTTCTAATTCCATCAATTTGCATTTTATATATTTCTACTTCATTGTATGAATTTAAAATTTTACTAACTTCAAAAGAATTTTTAACAATAAAAATATTTGGAAATTTATTATTTACAGCTATACTATAATTTGAAATCATAAGATTTCCAATTGCTTGTAACTCATAAACCCTCATTGCACACATTGTAGGGCTATATTTAATGCTGTTTAAATTTAATGACCAGTTAAAAAGTTTATGAACTTTTTGCAATTTTTCATGGTCAATCGCTGGTATAATATATTTATTATATTCTATTGGAAATTCATATCCTGAAATATTGCAGTTCCTATCAGCTAATATTAAATTATTATTTGACTGAATTACTCCATCGAATAATATTCTAGCATCTTGACATCTTTCTTTATATCTTGGTGCCCAACTTCCTGCAAAAAATACGTCATTTGTTAACTTTAATTTTTCATTTTTAAAACCAATTGGATTATGGAACTGCGGATTTACACCATAATCTAACAAAAATACATTTTCATTTCCAGTATCTCTTTTATAATTTTCTATCATTTCACTTGCTGTAGTGAAAATATAATTTGCATGTTTTGCAATAGGTAAAAACACTTCATAATTACTTGGATCTTCAATCGTCTGAAATATTACTTTTTTATTCTGTTTTTTTGCATATTCCAATACTTCTATTACTCTGTTTCGTCCTGCCTCACTCGTCATACCTTTCCAATCGTTATTATTCATTCCATGCCAACAACTTACAAATAATACTATATCTGCTTGGTTTATTATTTCTTTATAGTTTAAATATGATATATATATTAATTGAGTAGCATCCTTGTAGTAATTAAACATATATTCATCTGTTATTATTCCTATCTTAATTCCAATTTTGTTGTAATAATTTGATCCATTTGAATTAGGAATGTTTTTTATCAAATTATCAATATTTTTATAAAAATTCATATTTACTTTTGGTTCATTTTTTATTTTTGCTACTACTTTTCTATTAAAAGAAGGTAATCGGTTTGTAAAAATAGAATTTTTAAGATTTTTAATTTTTCTTAATATTTTGATAATCTTCCTTTGATTAAATCTCTTAATAACATTGTTTAATTCTTTAATTTGCTTCATATTTTTTTCTTTTTCCTCTTCTAGTAGAATTTTTTTTCTTTCTTCTTCTTGTAATAGCTGAGAAAGATTTGTTATCTTCTTTTCTAAATTTTCTATGTCTTTTTTATATTTTTGAACTAGATTTTCTATAACTTTTTTATTTTCTTTAACTTTATTTTCTAAGTCCATATTTTTTTTATTACTTATTTGTAAATCTTGAAGTGTTTCATAATAGTTTATATATAGCTTGTTTTCTTTTTCATATAATGATTTTTCCATTTTTTCTAAATACTTTAACGGCATTACTTGTTTTTCACTATTAGATTTAATGCATTTAATCCCTATCCATTCATCGAAAAATTCCATGTTTATAATTTCTAGCATTCCATTAGTTTCTTTAAAAAGATCATATACATAATATGTTTTTTTATGGTCGAAATAACTATTAATTCCAAATGGGACTGTAATTATTATTGCTCCATTGTCATTTAAAAGTGTTACTACTTTTTTTAAAATTTCTACAGGATAAAATACATGTTCTAATATTTCCGAAAGAATTATTGTATCATATTTGTTTGTTGTTTCTAAATCATTTATAGAAACATTAATAAAATTAACCTTTTCTTGTATTTCCTTTTCTTCTTGTTCTTTAATTTTGTTTGCTTTTTCAATTGCACTTTTATCTATATCAATTCCTAAAGCTGTTTTTCCCTCTCTTGCCATGAGAATAGGAAAAATTCCAGATGAACAACCTACATCAAGAATACTGTCTCCTTGTACCATCTGAGACATCCAAAGAAACCTTTTTTGAATCTTCATTTGAAATTCTTTTCCTAACGCTCCTTTATATCCTTCGTAAATTTTATCATTGTTTAGTATTTTTTCATCCATTTTTAAGATTTTTTTACTCCTTTTCCATCCATGAATTTGGTATAATTATCTACCACCTTTTCTGTTGTATCAAAATCAATTAAATTCCCATTATCTATCCATATAGTTTTAGAACATATTTCTTTTATTGTATTTAAACTATGTGAAACTATTAGAATAGTTTTATCTTTATTTTTTATTATTTCTTTTATCTTAGCATAACTTTTTTCTCTAAAGCTTATATCTCCTACACTAAGTACTTCATCAATAAGTAATATATCAGTATCTAATAGTGTTGTAATAGAAAATGCTAGTTTTGAGTGCATTCCACTTGAATATGTTTTTACAGGTTTATATATGAAATCTCCGAGTTCTGAAAATTCAATAATTTCATCTATTTTTTCATTGATTTTTTCCTTTGTAAACCCTAAAAGGAGACCTGATAAAATTATATTTTCATATCCTGATAATTCAACATTAAAGCCAAGTCCAATAGATAATAATGCTACAGTATTATCTTTTATATCTACAGTTCCTGTATCTGGTGAAAATATTCCTGCAATAGTTTTTAATAATGTACTTTTTCCACTACCATTTCTACCAATTACTCCAATAACACTACCTTTTTCTATTTTAAAATTAATATTTTTTAATGCTGTAAAAACATCTTTCTTTTTCCATATTTTTAAAATGTTAGACTTAATTCTAAAAGATTTCATAGAACGATAATTTACAGATAAATTGTCTACTATTATAGCATACTCTTTTTTCACTTTACATCACCTTTGCATATGAATTTTCATATTTATGAATCAATTTAATTCCAATAATAGTTAAAAGTACTACTATTACTGTCCAATAAGCAAATAATTGAAAGTTTAATCCTGTTCCATACATGAAAACATTTCTAAAATCTTCAATTATATATGCTATAGGGTTTATTCGCATCATAATATTAGTTAAGTTTGCAGGCAATGTCTCTGAAATAGAATAAAAAATTCCTGATAGATAAAAAACTAGCCTTAATATAATTTGTAAAATATTTGCAGAATCTTCAATAAACACCCCAAAATGAGACAGAATTGTTGATAATGCGAATGATAATAAACATAATAGAAGCATTAATGGAATAGTATAAAGCATGTTAATTGTAACTTCTATTTGAAAAATTATTGACATTACTGCTAATAAAGCAAGAGATATAAGAAATTTAATAAAATTAACATATATTTTTTCGATAACTAACATATATTTAGGAATATATTTCTGACTTATTATTCCCTTATTGCTACGAATTATTTTTACACATGTTACTAAATTTTTATTAAAAAAATTCCATATTGTTATTCCACACATAACAAAAACTGGCAAATTGGGTACAGAAGTTTTAAATACAACTTGAACAATAAATGTATATATAAGCATAAAAAATAAAGGGTCTAATATCCACCATAACCATGTTAAATAAGAACTAGCTACCTCTGCCTTTAATTCTGATTTTGCAGCATACATAGCATAAGGATTGTATTTCTTAAAATTTTTAATAAATGTTTTCATTATATAACCTTCTCCATTTCATATTAGCATAAATACCAATTTATTAAATTGGCATTTATGCACACAATTAAATTTTATATGTCCCTTTTAAATTACATACATTCTGTGTATCTAATACTATTTTGTCTTTAAGTAGATTCATGTTATCAATGATTTCTTTGTGTTTAACCATTATTATTACTAAATCAACATCATTTAAGAAAGATTTTAAGTCATGATATTGGTTTGCTACAACATTTTCTTTTATAAATGGATCATAAACTTTTAGTGGCTCTGCCAAATGTTTTTTCTGTGCTTCAAGTAATTGTAATGTAGGACTTTCACGGTAGTCATCAACATTTTCTTTATATGTCAATCCATATATTCCTACTCGTTTATAATCTTTTAATCCTTTTTCTTCCATTATTTCACTTGTTAATTCCAATACAAAAGATGGCATTGAGTCATTAACTTTCATTGATTCTCCTATTACTTTAGTTAGTGAAGGATAATCTCCTACTAAAAACCAAGGGTCAACAGAAATACAATGACCACCAACACCTGGTCCTGGGTTTAGTATATTTACTCTTGGATGCATGTTACAGATTCTAATTATTTCATATACATCCATCCCATTATGTTTACATATTTTTGCAAGCTCATTAGCAAAAGCTATATTAACTGCACGGAAAGTATTTTCCACTACTTTCGTCATTTCTGCACTTTTTATATCGGTTATAATTACATTTCCATCTGTTGTTTTACGGTATATTTCAGCCACTTTTTCTCCAATTTCTTTTTCATCTGCTCCAATAGTTCTTGAGTTATGTTTTAATTCGTAAATCATGTTTCCAGGTATTATTCTTTCTGGTGCATGTACAAGATGAACTTTTTTGTTAATAATAGGTTTTACATACTTGTCTATTGTACCTGGTGAAACTGTTGATTCAATAGCAATTATTGCACCTTCTTCACATACCTCTAATACATTTTTTACTGCGTTTACAACATATGTTGCATCAACTTTTTTGCTGAATTTATCATATGGTGTTGGTACAGAAATAATATACATTCCTGTTTTTGGATATTCATTTGTAAATGTAATGTTTCCACTTTTTAATGCTTGATGAAAAAGTTCTTCTAATCCATCTTCTTTGAATGTAACTCTTCCAGCATTTAGTTCACTTACTAATTTTTTATTATAATCTGTTCCTATTACTTTATATCCAGCATTTGCCATTGTTAGTGCTGTTGGTAGTCCTATGTATCCTAATCCTACTACGTTTATTTCCATGTTTTTTACATCTCCTTATAAATTTTAATTATTTTTTTTATTGTTTTTTTGTAACATTACTTCAAATATAAATGAAATTATTTTAGTTTGTCTGAAAAATCTTTTTGGTTCTTTTATTAAGCGGTATAACCACTCAAGTCCTTTTTTTTGTACCCATTTAGGAGCTCTCTTTTTTTTGCCACTAATAACATCAAATGAACCTCCAACTCCTAATAGAATTTTACAATTGATATTATCAAAATTTTGGGATATAAACTTTTCTTGTTTTGGTGAACCTAGTGCTACAAAAAGAATGTCTGGTTTGCTATTATTTATTTTATTTATTACAGATTTTTCATTTTTTTCATAGCCATTTATATAACCACATATATTTATGTTTTGATACTTTTCTTCTAATTTTATTTTTGCTTTTTCTACCACATCTGCTTCTGCACCATACATAAATATTCGAAATCTTTCTTTATTAGATAAGTCACATATCATTTCCATTGTATCGATTCCTGTTATTCTTGACTTTATTTTTCCTTTTTTTATTTTTGATGCATAAATAATTCCTATTCCATCTGGTATTTGATATTTAGCATTGTTTAAAATTTCTTTTAGTGATTTATCTTTTTTAGCTTTAATAACTTTTTCTGGGTTTATAGTTACTATGTATGATTTTCTATTCTGTTCTATGTCGTTTTTTATTGCATTTCTTAGTTCTTCATAAGTTGTAATACAAACATCTATACCCAAAACCTTTTCTTTTTCCATAAATGCTCCTAAAATATGATAATCTCTTTTAAAACCACTATATTGATCCTTTGAAATAATATCATAAAATGTAGATAATTGTCAAGATAAATACTATATAAAATGAATTTCATAAAAATTAGGAACCCGTAAGGGTTCCTAGCATGGATTTAGTACTTATTTAGTTATACACTTCTGTTTGCAATTTCTATTGCCTTCGCAACCATTGAACCGCATTGTTTAGAAGATACATTTTCCCAACCACCATCTCGTTTAACTATATCATATACTCCTAGTTCTTTTGCTATTTCTGCTTTTAGGTTTTCAGACATTAGGTTCTTATTACCAGACATTTTTAAATCCTCCTTCGAAAAATGGATTTTTGAGTTAATTCATTTTTCTAAATTTATTATGTGCATTTTTTTTAATTTTTAGCCTAGTTAAAATTTTCAACTTTTGTAAAAATTTATTGTGTTAATATTCCATCTGGCGTTTCTATAATAACTAATATATCTTCTTCTTCTCCTGTTGCAGCATTTATATATACTAAAAAGTCTGTTCCGTCTACTTTGCCTTTAAATTCATAACAGAATATTTCTGTTTTCCATTGTGTTGGTATTATTGCTAATCCTTCACTTGTTATTTCTAAATTCTTATTTAATGACGATTTAGCTTCTTCCATACTTATAGCTGGTGTTTCAATTGTTCTTTCTGTATGATTATTTAAATACCCTGTTGTTTCCATTCCTAAAACTTCACCATTATCTAATGCTATTTTTACTTTTATTAAATCTGGATATATTGTTACATCTTCTTGAGTATAAGCATAATTAATTGTTACTGCTCCACCTTGTTTTAAATAATATGTTGGTTGCATGTTTGGTATTCCTAAACTTTCTAAAAAAGTCCTTCCTATTTCGTTTGCTTCTTCGATTTGTAATGTTTCTTCTCCTATGTCACGATTGTGGTTAGCCATTACTATATGTCCACCTTTTTTTGATATTGATATTGCAAGAGGATTATTTTTATCTCCATTTTTTACTGTTATTAAAAAGTCATATACTGCAATATTGCCATTTTCTATTAAACCATTTGATTTTATTTCTCCTACTCTATCTTGCCCTATAAAGCTTATTGCTTTTTGTTTTGCTTCTTCTTCTGTTACATCATTTCCTGTTAGTCCTCTTTTTTCAACACTTTCTATGTGTTCTGAATATGCTCCGTCATAAATTAGTCCTTCGTATTCTCCAAAATTTTCATCTATGTTACTAAAGCTTGTTGCTGATAAATTATCTACTTGTTGTGCAAAAGTAGTATCAACATTTTCTGTTAATTCTTTCCAACTTATTTTTCCACTTCCCATGTCTGAAGATAGCTGTTCTAATGTATTACTTAAGTCTACCGAATAATTATATAAAGTTTTTAAATTATTTAATTCTTCTTGTGTTAAATCTTGTCCTTGTATTGTATTTCTTGCCAAGCTGTGGCTATAATCACTAACTTGATTTAAAAATTTAGCTGTATTTGATAATTCATTTGTTGAAATTGGTAATTGAGATAGGTATACTTGTGCTAAGTTTGCTTCTCTCCATACATGCATTAGAGTTTCTGAACTATGCTGTGCTGAAGTTGAAATCATTGATTTTGCTAAATAGTTTTTTACATCACTTATATAATCTATTAATTCATAAAACGCTAGATTATAGCTGTTTTCTGTTGCAATTGTATATTTATTTCTTTGATTATATAGAAGTACTCCCATAACGACAATTCCTATTATTAAGAGTATCGCGATGCCATACATGTAGTTTTTTTTCATTGTTTTTAAAATATTATTTTTCATGATAATCTCCTTTATATTTTATTTTAAAATCATTTACAAAAATTGTGTTTACCAATTGTCTTAACTATTGTTCTTGACCATATCCAACTACTTGTTGCTGTATTTGGATTAAAATAATATATACATCCATTTGTTGGATCCCATCCATTCATTGCATCTTGTGCAGCTTTAAATACTGTTGAATTTTCATCTATTGGTACATTTATTTGCCCATCAGATACTGCTGTAAAAGCACCTGGTTGATAAATTACTCCTGCAATCGTGTTTGGAAAGTCTGGATGTTTTACACGATTTAAAATAACTGCTCCAACTGCTACTTGTCCTTCATAACTTTCCCCTCTTGCTTCACCATTTATGGCTCTTGCTAGAAGTTGCAAATCTGATGCTTGGCTTCCTCCTTGTGCTAATTCTTCATTCGGATATGACAAAATAATTAAAGCTATTGGTATTAATAAAATTATTATTAAAATAAATATCTTCTTCATAAAACTCCTTTTCTTTTAGTTAAATATAGCTTATTTTATTACCTTTCAGACTTAAAGACATATAATCCGCCAAAAGCATGAATTATATGTTTTTTTCTCAAGAAAAAATCAAAAGGTCAAGGAGTCACGAGTTGAGCAGCAGGCTGTTTGATTATTTTCTTTCGAAAAGAACATATAATTCCTGCTTTTGGCTACAAAGCGATATCAATTTTTTAGTCTGAATGGTACCTTTATTTTTTCCTAAAATCTTTTAAAATATTCTTTTTTTGTAAAATTTATGATATAATGTTTTTGGTGAATTTTATGAATAAAATTTTGATTTTTTATGGTTCTTATGGTGGTGGTCATTTATCTGCCGCAAGAAATATTAGAGATTACATAGAAAATAATTATACAGATTACGAAATTAAGCTTGTTGACTGTATTGAATATATAAATAAAATTTTGAATAAAGTTACAACTAAAGCTTATACAGATTTTTCAAGAAATGCCCGTTGGATCTGGAAACAACTTTATTATGGTTCTGAAAAGGGTGGTTTATCTAAAATAAGCAATTCTATTAACAGAGTTATGGCTATTAAATTAAACAAATTACTTCAAGAGTTTAAACCTGATTTAATTATTTCAACACATCCTTTTAGTAGTCAAATGTGTGCTATTTTAAAGAAAAAGCAGAAAATTAATTGTAAATTAGCAACAGTTATGACTGATTATGCTCCACATAGCCAATGGCTTATAGCACATGAATTTGTAGATTATTACTTTGTTGCACATGAAGGTATGAAAGAAGATTTAATTGAGCGAGGAGTTGATTCGCAAAAAATACTTGCTACAGGAATTCCTCTTTCTAATAGATTTCTACTTAGTTATAACAAATCTAAAATTTTAGCTGAATATAACTTAAGTCCTAATAAAAAAACTATTCTATTTTTTGCTGGTGGAGAATTTGGATTTGGAAAAGATAAGACCTTCAATATGTTAAAATCTATTATAGATAACTTTCCTTATTTACAGGTAATTGCAATTGCAGGAAGAAATATAAAAATAAAAGAACGTTTTGATGAATTAGTTTCAGCAACTAATTCTGGAGATTCTGTTAAAATACTTTCTTACACTAATCAAGTACCAGAACTTATGAGTGTAGCAGATTTAGTTATTACAAAACCTGGAGGACTTACAACAACTGAAAGTTTAGCCTCTGGCTTGCCACTTATAGTAATTGACCCATTACCAGGACAAGAAGAAGAAAATGCAAAATTTGTCGAAAAAAATGGTGCCGGAATTTGGATAAGAAAAAATGATGATATAAAAACAATATTACTAAATATTTTTAATGATACTTATAAATTACAAAATATGAAAATTAGAGCCAGACTAATTGCAAAAAAAAATTCAACCAAAGATATTTGTGAGACTTTGTTGGGATAAAATTATATTCACCTCTTATATTTATTTAGAGGTGATTTTTTTTATTTTAAATATTGCAAATTATCAAAATTTATGTTATTATATTGACAATATGACATATTAGAATAATGTTTAGGAGGTGCAATATGGATAGTACAGATTATCAATTAAAAGTATCAACTCTTATTGAGAAAGCTAAAAGTAAAGGTCTAATAAAAACATACTCTGAATTTTGCAATTCAAATTATTCTGAGGAGTTTGCTATAAATGAAGAAATCTACTATTTATATTTTTTGCATAACAAAAAATTCACCTCATATATTTATTAGAGGTGAATTTTTTGTGTATTTCTGATTTTTCAAACTGTGAACTCGTAGCTCTAGCTAGTAGGGAAGAGAATTTTTGCCTAAATCTCTCTTCTTCCTTCTAAAGCTTTACTTAAAGTAACCTCATCCGTATATTCTAAGTCTCCACCAACTGGTATTCCATGTGCTATTCTAGTTACTTTTATTCCTATTGGTTTTATTAGCTTGGACAAATATATGGCTGTTGCTTCTCCTTCTACTCTTGGGTTAGTTGCTATAATTATTTCTTTTACATCTACATCCTTTAATCTTTCTAAAAGTTCTTTTATTTTTATATCTTCTGGACCAATTCCATTCATTGGAGATATTGAACCATGTAATACATGATATACTCCTTTAAATTCGTGAGTTTTTTCCATCGCAACAACATCTTTCACATCTTCTACTACACATATTGTGCTTTGGTCTCTTTTAGGACTACTGCATATTGGGCAAGGGTCTGTATCTGTTATATTAAAACATTTCGAACAGTATTTTAGATTTTTCTTCGCTTCTATTATTGAATTGATGAATTCATTTGTATCCTCTTCTTTTAGATTAAGCATATGAAAAGCCAATCTTGTTGCAGTTTTATGCCCTATACTTGGTAATTTTTCAAAATTTTCTATTAATCTTTCTATTGTTGGTGAATAATATGCCACATTTGCCTCCTACATTAAGCCTGGTATGTTGTATTTTCCAAATTGTGCTGATTGTGCTTCATCTACTTTTCTCATTGCATCATTTACACATGTTATTATTAAATCCTGTAGCATTTCTACATCATCTGGATCAACTACATCTTTGCTTATTTTTAATTCTTTTATTTGTTTTCCACCTGATAATTTTACAGATACTGCTCCTCCTCCTGCTGTTGATTCAAATTCCTTTGTTTGTAATTCTTCTTGTGATTTTTCCATATCTGCTTGCATTTTTTTTGCTTCTTTCATTAATTGATTGATGTTCATTCCACCAAATCCTCCCATTCCTGGGAATCCTCCTCTTTTTGACATTTTTAAATTCTCCTTTCTTCTTATTATTTTTTATCTATTTATATAACTTTTACAATTATTATTCGTCTATTACATTCAATGGTAAATCCATTTCATCTGCTAAACTTTCTATTCCACCTTTTTTAGATGTTGTCTTGTTTTTTTCTGTTTTATCTAATATTTTTATTTGCATAGGCGAACCTTGTTCCATTGATATTATTTTTTCTATCATAGCTTTATTTTCATGTTCTTCTAACACCTTTTTTGCAAATTCTGTAACTTTACCTGGGAATTCTATTCCCACTAGTAAATCATTTATTAAAATACCTTTTGTACCTATAAGATTTGCATATACCGTCATCTTACCACTCTGTTTTATTTTATCTAACACATCCTGCCAATATGGAAGACGGAGGTCGGATGTCTGAGGTCGGTAGTCAGAAGTCGGAGGTCGGATGTCTGAGGTCGGAGGTTGGATATCTGATATCTGACTTCTGACTTCTGAGTTCTGTACTCTGACCTCTGATTTCTGCCTTCCGTTTTCTGATTTCTGACCTCCGATTTCCGATTTCTGACTTCTGAATTCCATTCACTGCTTCCGCCTAATTATTCCTGCTTGAAATATTATATTTTTCTGTGTTGACACTTTCATTTGATTAGCTAATTCTGATAATTCATAGATTAAATTTAGCAGTTGTTCTTTTGTAGCTTTTTCTGATAGTTTCTCTATGAATTCTATATCTTCTTTACTGTATAATTCTAATTTTTTAGTTGTTTTATAAATAAGCATATCTTTAATGTATTTTATAACTTCCCATAAAAAATTATCTAAATCTTTCCCTTCACTAATTACTTTGTTTGTTGTTTCTATTGCCTTTTCTGGTTCTTTGTTTATTATGTTTTGTGTAAGTTCTTTTATAAATTTAAGTTTTGGAATTCCTACTAATTCTCTTACTGTATCCTCATCTATAATATGGTCCGTATCTTGGCTACATCTTTCTAATATACTTATTCCGTCTCTTAATGCACCTTCTGCTAGTACTGCTATCATTTGAATAGCTTCATCTGTTATTTTTATATTACTTTCATTACATATTATTTTTAATCTTTTAATAATGTCTTCAACTGTTATTCTTTTAAAATCAAATCTTTGGCATCGTGAAAGTATTGTTGCAGGTAATTTTTGTGGTTCTGTTGTTGCCAAAATAAATTTTACATGTTCTGGTGGTTCTTCTAATGTTTTTAAAAGTGCATTAAATGCTCCTGTTGATAGCATATGAACCTCATCTATAATATATACTCTATATTTTGCAACTGTTGGTAAGAAATTTACTTCGTCTCTAATTGTTCTTACATCTTCTACACTGTTATTTGAAGCTGCATCCATTTCTACTACATCTGTTAAAGAACCTTCTAGGATAGCTTTGCAAATTTCACATCTATTGCATGGTTCTCCATCTTCTGTTGGATTTAGGCAGTTTATTGCCCTCGCCATAATTTTAGCTGCTGAAGTCTTTCCTGTTCCTCTTCCTCCACTAAATAAATATGCATGTCCTACTCTATTTGCTATTATTTGATTTTTTAAAGTTTTTGTTATATGTTCTTGTCCAACCATTTCTTTAAAACTTATTGGTCTAAATTTTCTATATAAAGCAGTGTATGCCATAGGTTCCCTCCTATACTATATAAGTTAACCTCTCTATGGAAAGCAACTCACATAAAGGGTTCCATTTATCGCTGCTTCCTTCCGGACCTGACGAGGTTCATAGTTCTTTATTGAATTACTTTCCATACAAAGGTTAACTTCATAGATATTATTATATAATGGGTTTTGAATTTTATCAAGTATTTTTGCAAAATTTCTATATTCTTTTAAATACTGTTTTCATATTTGTTGTTTCCGTTGTTTCTATTCCATTTTCTAGTATATTACCTGTTGGTAAGTCTAATGTTATTTTTGTTTTTAGATTAATATCATTTTCTAATTCTATAATTAAATCAAATTTTACTTGGTATGATATTTTTTCTATTCCTATTTGTTTTAATAATGTTCCATCTACTTTTATTGCTTCATTTTCGTTATATGTAATAGTTCCTAAATTGTTTACTATTATTGAGAAATCTAATATTCCTCCTTGATTTGATATTTGTAGTACTTCTCCTTTTGTATATGTTTCTTGTTCTCCTATATATTCTATCTGCTCATCTATTTTATATTGTTCTTGATATTCATATAATTTTTCTCCTTGTGATGGTCTATATATTTCTATATTACCTTTTGTGTCTTTTGGATCTATTTGTATATTATTTATTGTTATTTTTTTTATTATTGCTTCTTTTTTATAGTCTGGATTTTTTTCTATTGCTATTCTTACATCATTATTTTGTACAATGTCTGCTATATATGTTCCTTCCTGTGCTTGTAGATTTTCTGTTTGAGCTGTACTAACAACATTTATTTTTGATATTTTAAATGGTGGTATAGCTTCTCCTTCAACATGATATTTATATACTATAAATATTACTATTATCAGTGTTATAACTATTATAAGAGTTGCTATATATGCTGGAACATTCATCTTTTTATTTCTATCAATTAACATCTTTGCCTCCATTTTTTCTAAGTTTTTTAAAAAAGTCTTTTAATATATATTCGCTCTCTTCTTTCATTATCCCAACTTTGATATTTGCTCCGTATTCTTTTTTATATTTTTCTATGTCTATTTTTTGTTTTTTCTTTGGGTCTAATGTTCCAATATATATGTTTTTTATTCTTGATGAGATTATTGCTCCCATACACATTTCGCATGGTTCTAGAGTTACATATATATCACAATCTAATAGTCTCCAATTGTTCAATTTTTTATTTGCCTTTCCAATTGCTAATATTTCTGCATGTGCTGTTGCTGTTTGCTTAGTTTCTTTTAAATTGTGAGCTCTTGCTATAATTTTTCCTTCTTTTACAATTACTGCTCCGACTGGGATTTCCAACTTTCCGTAAGCCTTTTCAGCTTCTTTTAAAGCTTCTTTCATCCATTTTTCTTCCATAGTCTTCTCTTTTCACTTTTTTTTACTTTTTTCTTGCTTGTAAACAAGTTGGTGCACTTAGCTGGATTCGAACCAGCGGCCTCTCCCTTAGGAGGGGAGCGCTCTATCCACCTGAGCTATAAATGCATCTTTAGTAATTATACACTATATTTTTAAACTATGCAATAAAATCGAGCTTAAAATATTAAACTCGATTTTATGTATCTTCTTTTTCTTGTACTTCTTTCTTTATTCTATTTGCTTTTCTTCTTATTCTTGTCATTGCTGTATCTACTGATTTGGTTTTACAATTTAATTTTTTTGCTATTTCTTCATATGATTTATTTTGCTGATAATATTTCAATACATTTCTTTCGTGTTCACTTAAGTTCTCATTTATTGCTTTTTTTATATAACTAAAATATTCTTTTCTTGTTATTGAATCTGATGGATCTTCTACACAATGTGCATTTAGTATATCTACTATTTCTTTCTCATTTTCTTCATTTTCATCATATAATTGTGCATTAATAGAAAATGCTGAATTTAATGGTATATTCTTTTGTCTATTAGCTGTTTTTATGGCAGTAATTATTTGTCTTTCTATACACATATTAGCAAATGTTTTAAAGGAATTTTGCTTTTCATTGTCAAATGCCTTTGTTGCTTTATATAAACCAATTAACCCTTCTTGCACTATGTCTCCTCTTTCAGCACCTACTATAAAAAACTTGCTTGCTTTCATATTAACTAATTCTGAATATTTGTCCATTATATAGTTTAATGCATTATTATCCCCTAGCTTTATCTGTGCAATTATTCCTTCATCTGTCATACTGCTGTAATCATTCATTACTGTTTGTTCTGCCATTTTTTATTAGTACCTCCTACATCATAAACTTCAACTTATTACTAATAAATTCCGCTTACTTTGCTATATATAGCATTTTAACACATTTTTTATGTAGAAACAAGGGTTATATGAAAATTTTGGTTAAATAATTGCAGTATTCTATTTTATTTATATTACAACATAACATCTTTTCAAAAATTTATTTTTTGTGCTGTAATTTATATTCTAGTTTATTTATATTACAACGGAATAAGTGCAAAATTATATTATACGTTATTCACATTTATATTCTAGTTTATTTATATTACAACTTCCAGCGAGCATAATTGACATCAGTTTTCCCTCATTTATATTCTAGTTTATTTATATTACAACTGCCATCTGCAAAGCAAAAGATGTTTTACCAACTCCGATTTATATTCTAGTTTATTTATATTACAACTTACATAAAAGTAAAAGTTCTAGTAGACGGAAATGTATTTATATTCTAGTTTATTTATATTACAACAAAATACATTGTGAATAACGAATATTACATAGCTGTATTTATATTCTAGTTTATTTATATTACAACGCTTACAATTATTATAAACAAAACAATTATATTTATTTATATTCTAGTTTATTTATATTACAACATTAATCGATAATTTATCTAGCAAAATAGTTCCTGCATTTATATTCTAGTTTATTTATATTACAACCTAAACTAAAACAGTTTGGCTCTATTTTTATGAAAAAATTTATATTCTAGTTTATTTATATTACAACCATATAAAAAACACTTAAATAAGCTCATAACCCGAATTTATATTCTAGTTTATTTATATACAACAGATTTAAGAGCATATGCACTAGAACAGATATTAAAATTTATATTCTAGTTTATTTATATTACAACTTAGCCCTCGCAGTTATAGAAGAAACAAAGATACCGATTTATATTCTAGTTTATTTATATTACAACAGCGAGCAAAAAAAGAGGGAGTAGAACTAACATTTATTTATATTCTAGTTTATTTATATTACAACGCAATCAAAAAACAGGACATGTTAATGTGAGCGGAAATATTTATATTCTAGTTTATTTATATTACAACAGGTACCACTTATGTGTTGATTATTTCAGGGTTTTTCTTATTTATTCTGTCGACTTTTGTTTTTATTCGTAATAATATTTTATAATTTTTTCTACCTAATTATACTTTACTTTATTTTTAGCCGTTTTTATAAACTGTCTTTCTCCCATAGTTTTTACTCTACTTCACATCGACAGATATTATTGCTTATAAAAAATTACTTGTTTTATCTTCTTCTATTTTTCCTAAAAATTCTTTATCTAGCCATTTTTGACTTCTACTTTTAAACATTATTACACTGTCTTTATCTTTTCTAATGTATTCATCTAATTCAGCATTTAATTGTATTGCTTGAGATTCCAGTAATTCTCCTTCAAATACTGAGTTTTGGATGTGTGTTAAATATTTTTTACACTTCCTTATTAAAAACTACGTTTATCAAAATTTTCTTCATTATTTTCATTTAAAATTAACCCTCTTTCTGAGTCATATGGCAAATCTATAATAGGAATTTCATTTTTGTCCATATATGGATTTTTTATTATGTATTGTGCTTTTTTACTATATGGTGATACTTTTATGCTTACTGTTAACTTGTTTATCATTCTTCTTATTTTGTGCTTTTCCTTATAGTCTTTGCACTCACAATATTGTTTAAATAGTTCAATGTTTTCGTCATATATTGATTTTGGAATTGCTGTTGTGTTTTCAATGTTTCTTAATAATTTTTGTGCTTTTGTTTTGTCTATATCATAGTCTATAATGTTATTTAATACTTCTATGCCTTCTTTAAAATCTTTATAGAATTGTGTTCCTTCTAACATTTCTTTTGAATATAGTTTGTCTACTAATTTGATTTTAGTATCTTCTTCTAATATTTGATTATCATATTCTTCTAACAGTTCTATACTTTTTTTATGTATTTGTTCATTATATACATTGTTTTTTCCTATTCCTGTTACATTTTCTGTGTATATATACACATTAGGTTCTTTGTCCTTGTATTCTCTTTTTCTATAACATCTACCAAGTCTTTGAAATAGGCTGTCTAAGGTTGACATTTCTGTATATAAATAATCAAAATCTATATCTAGCGATGCTTCTACAATTTGTGTACTTATCCAAATTCCGTGATTTGCTTCTGTGTTTGAAAATTCTTTTATTTGCTTTTCTTTTTCATTTCTATCTCTTAATATGTATCTCGAATGTAGTAGATTTACATTAATATTTTCCATTTCTTTTATTTTTGAATATAGTTCTATAGCTTTATCTACTGTGTTTACTATTACTAATACTTTGCTATTTTGCCCTTTTGTACATATATTTTCTACATCATCTGCTATTTCTTGCTTTTGTATTTTTATTGCATGTCTTTTTACTGGTTTTATGAATTTTCCATATTCAAATTTTATATTCATTTTTTCTAGTTCTTCTTTATATATTCTTGGAAGTGTTGCTGTCATTATCATGAATTGTCCTCCAAGATTATGTATTTTTTCTATACCTTTTAGAATTATCGCTACGATTTCTGGTGCATATGCTTGTACTTCATCTATTATTATTTTTGAGTATCCTAATGTTGCATAGATTTTTTCGTACCCTTTATATTTAAAAACAAATGGGAAAATTTGGTCTATTGTACATGTAGTTACTTTGTAACATAAGTTTTTAGTTTGTTCATAAATTTCCTCTTCATTTTCAAATTCTTGTGTTTCTTCTAAATAGTCTAATGCTGTTGAATGTAGTAAACCTACATTTTTATATTTTAGGTTGTCTCTAATTCTATCAAATATTGCATTTATGCTTACTCTTATAGGGAGTGTAAAGAATGTTTTACTGTTTTTACTCCATAATAGTGCCGCTTCTGTTTTTCCTATTCCTGTTGAACCAATTACTAATATGTTTTTATCTTGATTTTCACTTGTAAATTCTTGTAATTCATTTTTCTTAGAATTATTTTCTTCTATAAATTTTATTGCACAATCTGATATTATTTGTTTGCTATCTTCTTCTACATCTAAATGCCCTGAGCTACTATGGTCTAGTCTATGTAGAAGTCCTTTTAGCATGCAATATTCATTATATAGTCCATCCTCTTCAGTTATTCTCTGTTTTATGTATTTTATATAACGTGTATTTAGTTCTTCTTTTATCTCAATTTTTAATTCTTCTTTTATACTTTCTAATTTTGGTTGTATGTCTTCTTCTATTATTTGCCTAATATATGATTTATCAATTTCTTCATGTTTCCTTTCATGATGATAATATATTGATTGATAAACTAGAATTTTTTCATTTTCTGTTAATTCTAATTGTTCTACTGGTATAAACATTGGAGATAATTGTTCATGTTTTATTTCATTACTAAATTTTGTTGGTATTGTTTGTTGTTTTAGTTTGTCTAATATCATATTCTGAAATGGTGTATATACCTTTCCTATATCATGATATTTACATATGATTTCTAGTAAATACCAAAATCTTTTTTCGTCAAAGTTTTCATTTTTTGCTATATCTTTTTCATATATGTTTTTTAGTAATTTTAAATTTTCTAATAATTTATTTGTATGTTCCATGATTGTTTCTTTAGGATTAGATTTTGCATAGTATTTCAATGGTTTCACTCTCCTTTTATATACTGTTTTTAGCCACATTTATTGAATGTGGCTAAAAGTTATTTATACCAAAATATATAATCCCCATCTTCATCTTGTAATACATTGTCTATCTCTTCTTGTGTATTTTTTTCTATGTATTTTACATCTACTTTTTCCCATTTTCTTAAATTATCTTCAATTTTATAAATTGTATTTAGTCTATAGTTTATTCCTTGTACATAATCATCTAGTTGAGTTACAGGAACATACGCATTATGCTTGTCTATATCTCCATATTTAATTATTGAAGGTTCTTTTATTATTTTTATTTCATCTACTCTCACCAAATCTTCATTTCTGCCTAATGTAAATGTTTCATTTCCTTCAATAATGTTCTTATAGATTTTATCAATTGTTTCATCTTCTGCCTGAATATGTAAAATTAGTTCTACATTTAATAACTGGTGTACGTTTCTTGGCATTGCTGTAACTTTATCTTTTCCTTTAAACATTCTCAAATTTTGATAATTACTAAATATGCTTTCATATTCTCCTTGTACTGATACATTCATAGGATAAAATTCTCCGGGTTCTGCTCCTATTATTTTATGGCACATTCCTATTACTGTTGAATATGGTGGTAATGGGTAAGTTTCGGCTACTTTAAATGCAAATGGTTTTTTATAGCACGCTGTTTCTTGAAATAGTTTTAATTTTAATATCTTCAAAATTTCTTACCCCCCTATTTGTAATATTCTTTTACTTCTTCTTCTAACTTTTCAAAAAATGTTTGTATGTCATATATTCTTTCAGGAAGCATATTTTCTAATTCTTGCTCATTTTTGAATATATCTTTTACTATTCCAATTTTAGTATCATTTTCAATTGTATTTTCTCCAATTTTTAACTTCATTGTATCTTTTAAAACATTTGTATTAATACTAAATCCATCATCTTTGTTCTCTAGTTTTATTCTTCCTAAGAAATATGGAGTATTTAAATCGTACATTCCTCCTATTATAAATAATGGACTTAAATTCTCTTGTCTGCCTCTTATATCTCTATTTAATACTTTTATTATTTCTAGTAATTCTATTACTCTTTTTTGTTTTTCTTCATTTGGTAGTTCTATTGCCCCATCTTTTCCTATTTTACTTAAATCTATTGTTACTGTATATGTATAATAGCTTAGGTGTTGTTCTATATTTGCTAAATTTGGAAACTGGTTTATTCTATCTGCTAATCCTTTATTATTTAAGAAATCCATATCACTTCTATAGTCTTCTAATGAGATTGCATTGCTTAATCTAACAGCTGCACTTCTTGTTGTTGAACCTCCATCTTTATCATCTTTTTTCTTTGATGTTTTCATATATCCGAAAAGATCCATTTCCTCTGAATCTTCTATACTTAAACCTTCTTTAAATTGTATTGTTTTTTGTGATTTATCCACTGTTTCTAAATTCCAATTAAACATTTTGTTTCCTAATCTTGCTATATCATATCTTATTGCTTGTCTTGATGCAAATGTGTATATTTTACCATTTCCTCTTGATAATTTTTTTAATTCTGAAATATTTCCAATTCCTTCTCCATAATTTAGACTCTCACCTTTAAAAACTATTGTAATAGTTAATCCACTTTTATTATACATTATCTTTATCCCCCTTATTATTTATTTTATTTGAGCTTAATCCAGCAATAAAGCTGTGTCCTAATTCTTGCCATTCTACATTCTCATTATTTTTTACTAGAATTTGTGGTACATCTTTTCCCATAGACCATAATATTCTTATTGCTACATCTGTAAATTCATTTCTATTGTTTGTTTTTATGCAATTTAGCATTTTGTATATGTAGCCATCTAATTTGTTTTCGTTGTTTTGACTTCTTAAGGTTTCTTTTATTTCTTGTCCTATAGCATACATAAGTCCAATTTGCTTATTGGCATTTTTTACTTCATCATTCATTAATCCTTCCCCCTTTTTTAATACTTGTAATGTTACTTTAACTTTTGTTGCTAAATATGAATCAATTGTATTGTTTTTATTACTTATTGCATCTCTTAATCTTTGGTTTACTAACTTATCAATGTCTTTATCTTTCAGTAAATAATCTACTACTTGAATTCTATATTTATAGTCTTTAATATTTTTTAGCATTTCTGGATATTTGGTAAAAAATTTTGCTACATATGATTTTATGTTAAAATACTCCATTCTACTAAATGCTAAGTATTCAGTTTCAAATTCTACTACAAATATACTCTTCAATTGCCAATCGCTTACTTTTGTATTTTGATTTACTATGTCTAATATTAAATCTGCATATGGATTATATTGTGTTCTCTCTTTTTTGGATTCTATTCCGAAACTATTATTAGTTTTTAATAAATTTTGTACACTTGTATCATAATTTACAAAACTTAGAATGTCCTTTTCTATGTATTTACCATTTTCTTTTGCTGTTTTTATTATATTTGTTACACCTGCTGGAATACAAAATAGTATTAATTTGCAAATATCACATATTTGTATATTAATATTTTGTTCCCAAAAGAAATTTGTCATGTTTTCCGAGCTTACAGCTAATGGTATGAAGTTTCCCTCTGTATAATCACTTGTAGTACAGTGGTCATTTCCACACATGGCACATGATTTAAATACCTCGTTATTTATATAGTCACTTATTTCATTTATTGTTTTATTTTTTCGTACAAAGTTTTTATTTATCTCAGTATATATATCTTTGATATCTTTATATATGCTTTCATCAGATTTTTTTTGTTCTAATTTTTCTTTTAGTTCTTCTATACTATACTTTCCTGATGCTATTTCTTGTAATGTTTCTGTTTCTATAATATTGCTTATATAATCTTTGTACATAATATTTTCTTGTTCTTCATATGATAGCGAATTTTTTACTACATTTAAGAAAGATTGTTGTCCAAAATAGTTTTTATTTAGTATGCTTTTAAATAAGTTTAGTGTTATTTTTTTGTTTATGTATTCTTTCTTAAAATTATGTATAAGATTATCTTTTATTTGCTTTAGTTCTTCACTTGTGCTCACTTTATCTATTCTTGAATATTCTTCTAACATTTCTTTATATGTATTCTCATCTATTTTTTTGATTTTATCTAATTGTTTTTTTAATATCTCTTTAATGCTTTTCTTTTCTTGTTTTAATGCATCTTTTTGTTCTTTATTTTGTAATAATAATTCTATTTTATCAAAAGATTTTTCAATTCTATTTTCCATTTTTTGTGCAATATTGTATTTGTCAAAGAAGTATTTAAAATAGTATTTATTAAAATCTTTGATATTATTAGTGTCGAATTCAATGTAATTGTCTTTTATTATTACAAAGTCCTGTTCGTTGTGTTTTAGTATTCTTAAAAATCCAATTATTCCCGCATTTATAAACCATTCATTTAAGTAAACTCTTGTATTCAATTTTACACCTCCTTTTTATATTATTTGAAACATTCCAAACCCTGCACTACGTTTACTTCCTAGTCCGGCTTTGTATAAGTATTCTAGTAATCTTTTGTCTCCTTTAATGTTAAATTTACCTGTACTTGTTTCTATTTGTTTCTCATAGAATTTTATTATAACTTTCTTAGTTTCTATTGGTGTTATTTCAAATGTTTCTACTGTTTCCGGTGGTATATCAGTTATTTTTAATTCTTCTCTTATATTGATTTTTAAAGTCTCTAAAAATTTTTCTGGATTTGTATAAGAATAATAGTAGTCCTTTTTATTTTGTCTGTTTCTGGCTACTAATGGTGATTGAAATTTAATATCTATACTTTCTGAAGTTATATTCTTTTCTGGAAGCATTGCAATATTAGTTAAATTCCATGAATTGTTTCTTATTGAGAAACTTTTATTCTTTTGATGATTAAATGAATTATATAACGCTACTGCTATTTCATAATCTTGTATTGCCATATTCAGTTCAAATGCTTTTTTAGTTAATACTATTTCTTCATTTTCTATTTTCGGATTCTCAAAAAATACGGAAAATGTATATGGTTTAACAATAGGCTTATTACCATCATATAATTTTTTATAATATTCTTCGCTATATTCACTTAATGATTTTTTTATGAAGCTTAAAATGCATTTACGATACTGAATTGGCATTTTTTCGTTTTCTAGCTCAAAGTACAATTTTAATCTCATCTTTTCACCTCCTTGCAACCTGTTTTTTTCACTATATCAACTATATCATATTCCTTTTGCAAAGTTTGTCGAACTGTGTCGGAAAAGTAAATTTTTTTATTTTTTTTGTAGAAAAACACATCTTTAAAATAAAAATTTTATTTTTTTTAAAAAATCTATTTACTTTTCTCAAATTTTAATGTATAATTTTATTAAGCTAATGAATAATATATATTGTAAATATATATTATTTACTTTGGTCTCACAAGGACCAAACCCGAGTTGACGGTGATCGTCGCAAAGAACCACTTATAAAAGTGGTTCTAATTATATTCTTTTGTTTTTTAATCTTCTTTTTATATCTGTAATATCCTTGATTTTAAAGAAATATCTTTCAGCTTTTGTAATAGGTATTTTATGATGATATTTGTAATCTATTTTATCTATAAAAGTTAACATGTCTGATACTTGAAATAATCGTTTTTCTTTATGATTAAAATTAATCCTATGTTCAACATTGTTTTTATTTATTAATAGTGCATCTATGATTGCTCCTAAAGCTTCTTGTCCATTATCATAATATACAACTACTTTTTCAAATTCATTCATATAAGAATTTAATAAGTTAAATAATTTATTAATTTCCGTTGCTAATTCTCTATTTAACTGAGCTTTACTGTTTTTAAATCTTTTATCTACTATTATTGTATGTATTTTTACTTTTACTCTCTTAGAAAAGTTAAATATAGCCCAAAAAATATCTTTTCTTTGTTCTAATTTAAATTGAAAATATTCTCCTCTTTTAGCTACTAAATCTGCTAAATGTATCATACCATCATAATTGGCTTTTGTTAATCTGTTTTTTAGGTATTCTAATTCATCTACTATTGAATCATTACTGTCATGTATCGTAAATGAAACTCCATACAGTTCTGAGCTACCACTAGTGAAACCAAAATCCCCACTTTCATCAATAAATATATTCAATCTTTTTTTTATGATAATTACCTCCTTTTTTTATTTTTTCTACTTTATTTAAATTACAATCTTTTCTTTGTGAATTTTTTTAATATATTGTTATTTTTATATTCTATTTTATTTATATTAATAATTTTATTATATAGTTATTGGATTAAATTTATTATATATTTATATTTATTATTTGTCAAGCATTTTATTAGTTTTTTATTTATATCATATATATTTTTCTATTGCTTTTTATTTTATCTTGTTCTTACCCCTTCTATCTTTATCCCCCTTGCTTTTCTATAATTGTATGTCTGTAAATCTCTATTATAGCTATCATCTGTATGACTTGCTATTAATATTCTTCCATAAAAAAACACCTCTTTTAATATTGTATTAAAAGAAGTATGTTTTTGTTTTAATTTATTTCTATAATTGTAAATT
>CALXPS010000018.1 GCA_944390405.1 uncultured Clostridia bacterium
AAGATTACATATGGGTGAAATTTTCGCTAATAAAATAACGCTATTTTAAAGTGAAATTTTCAAAAATTATTGACAAAATAAACCTTCTTATAGCTTAGTTTTCAGCACTCTACTATATTAAATAACTACAATGCTAGTTTATTTTGTTCTATTGTTTTCATTTCCATATATTAATCCATTGCAAACATTACAAGCTTATAATTTCCAAAATTTATAAGTGTAGTTCTATATTCTTCTTCTATATCTTTTAACATACTATCAAATTTTTCATAATTATCTTTAGTATTATATAAGACCAGACCATTTACTCTGGCTCATACATATTGCTATTAAATCTACATGGTCTACTAATGTTGGTAACCGAAATCAAATAAATTTAAGCATAAAAATTCTCCTCCTTTCCAGAAAGAGAACAAAAAAACAACCTACAAACCTTTACAGTTCGTAAGCTGTTAGAATTTGGAGCTCACGGCCGGAATCGAACCGGCGACCCCCTCCTTACCATGGAGGTGCTCTACCTACTGAGCTACGAGAGCGTTTTGACTTTTTCATTATACTATATTTGTCTATAAAATTCAATACTAAAAACTATATTATCTTTCTAATATTATTGTTACTGGTCCATCGTTTATTAACCCTACTTTCATATCTGCACCAAATATTCCGCTTTGTACGTTTTTTACTTCTACTTTGCACTTTTCTTTAAAATATTCATATAGTTTTTCTGCTTTTTCTGGAGAAGCTGCTCCTATAAAACTTGGTCTGTTCCCTTTTTTACAGTCTGCATACAATGTAAATTGAGATACTACTAGTATTTCTCCATTTATATCTTTTACTGATAAATTCATTTTTTCTTCTTCATCTCTAAATATCCTTAGATTGCAAATTTTTTTTATTAATTCATCTGCGTTTTTTTCTGTATCTTCTGGTCCAACTCCTAAAAATATTAGTAGACCTTGATTGATTTGTCCTGTTATTTTTCCATCTACTTTTACTTCTGCATTTCTTACTCTTTGTATTACAGCTTTCATTTTAAAGTTCAATCCTTTCTGTTTATATTAATTAATTTTATATTCTATATCTTCCATAAAGTCAAATAATTCTTTTACAGCTTTTAAAGTAACTATTTGTTGCTTTGGATGTGGTCCTTTTTCATTTTTATTTACTAACTCTCTTGAATAACAATTTTTATCTAATTTAGATAATATATATCTTTTATCCATGTATGTGTAGTAAATTTGATATCCTTCATTTAATTCTTTCCACAATCTTTCAAATGTATATTCTTCTGCCATTACTTATATCCTTTCTTAAAAGGCAATAACATTAAGAAGTTATTACCTTTATTCTATCATTTTTTCAAATTCTGCTTCCGTAATTACTGGAACTCCTATTGATTGTGCTTTTGTTAACTTGCTGCCAGCTTCTTCTCCTGCAAGTACATATGAGGTTTTTTTAGATACAGAACCTGATACTTTCCCTCCAAATTTTTCTATTATTTCCTCTGCTTCTTTTCTGGTATATTTTTCAAGTGTTCCTGTTAATACAAAAGTTTTTTCTAGAAATCTATTATCATTTTCTCCATCTTCCGTTTGTTGCATGTTTACACCAGCTTTTTTAAGCTTTTTTATAAGGTCTTTTGTTTGGTCTTGCATGAAGAAGTCTCTTACACTGTTTGCAGTTATAACACCTATTTCATCTATAAATGTTAATGTTCCAAAGTTTGCTTTTGCAAGTCCATCTATTGTTTTAAAACTTTTTGCTAATATTTTTGCTGATTTTACTCCTACTTGTTCTATTCCAAGTGCTGTAATTAATTTATCCAAACTATTCTTCTTGCTTTCATTTATGCTATTAATTAAATTTTCTGCAAATTTTTTGCCATCTTTTTTTAAGCTTGCAATATCTTCTTTTTTTAATGCATAAATGTCTGCTATATTATGAATTAAACCTTTATCGTATAATTGTTTTATTACTTTTTCGCCTAGTCCTTCTATATTCATTCCTTCTTTTGATGCAAAGTGTACAATATTTCTTAAATTTCTAGCTGGACATTCTATACCTATGCATTTTGTAACTGCTTGTCCTGGAACACGAATTACTTGTCCTCCACATACTGGGCAAGTTGTAGGCATTTCAAATTCTTTTTCTTCTCCTGTTCTTTTTTCTGAAAGAGCTTGCACAACTTCTGGTATTACATCTCCTGCTTTTTGTATTATTACCCTGTCTCCTATTTTCAAGCCTTTTTCTCTTATAAAGTCTTCATTATGCA
Source organism: uncultured Clostridia bacterium (assembly GCA_944390405.1). GTDB lineage: Bacteria > Bacillota > Clostridia > TANB77 > CAG-508 > UMGS1781. The sequence continues at coordinate 2,273 of CALXPS010000018.1, forward strand.
AAGTAGTTTTTGAAATTTTAGATCCTGCAACAACTACTGGTTCTAAAATTGCCATTGGTGTTAAGGCTCCTGTTCTTCCAACTTGGCAAATTATATCTTTTAATACTGTTTCCTTTTGCTCAGGAGGATATTTATATGCAACAGCCCATTTTGGCGTTTTAAATGTAGTTCCTATTTTTTCTCTTAAAGCTAAATCGTCTACTTTTACAACTGCACCATCTATGCCAAAGTTAAGTTTTTCTCTATCATTTCCTATTTTTTCAATTGCATTTTTAACTTTTCTTATTGTATCACAAGGAATAATTACAGGATTTATATTAAATCCTATCTTTTTTAAATATTTTAAAGATTCATAATGTGATGTAAATTTTATATCTTCACATTTTTGAACATTAAAAATAAATATATCTAATGGCCTTGAAGCTGCTATTTTGCTATCTAATTGACGAAGTGAGCCTGCTGCTAAATTTCTAGCATTTGCAAATTTTTCTTCTTCATCAAGTGTTTCATTTAATTTTTCAAAATCTTCTTTTCCTATAAATACTTCTCCACGAACTATAATATCTATTGGTTCTTTTAATTTTTGTGGAATATGTTTTATAGTTTTCAAATTTTCTGTAACATCTTCTCCAATAGTTCCATTTCCTCTTGTTGCTCCTCGTACAAATTCACCTTTTTTGTATTCTAGGCTTACAGATAAGCCATCTATTTTTGTTTCTACAACATATGTTACATTTGTATCTTCCTTACGCATTCTAATGTCAAAATCTTGTACTTCTTCAAAAGAAAATACATCTTGTAAGCTTTGAAGTGGAACTTCATGTTGTACTTTTGCAAATCCCTCCTTAACAGTTCCTCCAACTTTTTGAGTTAATGAGTTCTTAGATATATATTCTGGAAATTCTTTTTCCAAGTTCTTAAGTTCATTCATAAGCATATCATATTCAAAATCACTTATTTCTGGTTTGTCCTCATCATAATATCTTTTAGCATAATATGCTGTTAATTTATTTAACTCTTCAATTCTGTTTTTAGCTTGCTCTCTATCCATATAGACACTTTCCTTACCTTTCAAAATTTCTTATGTTTTTATTATTTAAACAATTCTTTGCTTCCTTTTAAATAATCTATTCCTGAGAATATTGCAGCTATCGTTGATATTAAAATTAGTGAACTTGATAATATATTTATAACTAAATCATATCCGGTTAAACTTTCCCATATAAATGCTCCAAAATAATTTAGGTCTAAAAACGCTAAAATTATTGCAATCATTTGTGTTGCTGTTTTTGTTTTGCCCCAAATACTTGCTGCTATTACCTTTCCACCTTTTTCTACTGCTATTAATCTGTATCCAGATACTACAAATTCCCTTGTTAAAACTATAATTGGTATCCATGCCGGTAAATATCTCATTTCTACAAGCATAAGCATTGCAGAAAGTACTAATATTTTATCTGCCAATGGGTCTGCAAATTTTCCAAAAGTTGTAACAATATTATTTTTTCTCGCTATTTTTCCATCTAAATGATCTGTGTATGATGCTATTGCAAATATTGCTATTATTATCAAATTTTGAATTGGAATATTAAATACTGTTTCTTCTATTCCTAAGAATGGTATTATAACCATTACTGGTACTAATATTATTCTAAATATTGTTAGTTTGTTTGGTAAGTTCATAAAATCACTCCTAATTTTTTTATGCCTATATTATATAAAAATTTTTTTAATAAAACAACTATTATTTTAAAAAAATATATTTATATTCATTTTTTAATATTGCAAAATATGGTAAAATATAGTAAAATACTTGGGAGGAGTGAGCTGAAATGATTGATATTAAATTGATTAGAGAAAATCCAGAATTGGTTAAAGAAAATATTAGAAAAAAATTTCAAGACCATAAATTAGAATTAGTTGATAAAGTATTAGAATTGGATAAGAAAAATCGTGAAATTAAGCTTAAGGGAGATGAATTACGTGCTAGTAGGAATTCATTAAGTAGCCAAATTGGTAATTTGATGAGAAATGGTAATCGTGAAGAAGCAGAAAAAATAAAAGCTCAAGTTGGACAAATAAATCTTGAATTAGTTGATAATGAAAAGCTTGAAAATGAATTAGCTATTGAAATAAAAGATATAATGATGAAAATTCCAAATATTATAGATAGCACAGTTCCAATTGGAAAAGACGATTCTGAAAATGTTGAAGTTCAAAAATATGGTGAACCTGTTGTTCCAGATTATGAAATCCCTTATCATACAGAAATTATGGAAAAGCTTTCTGGAATAGATTTAGATTCTGCTCGTAGAGTTGCTGGAAATGGTTTTTATTACTTGTTAGGTGATATTGCTCGCCTTCACTCTGCTGTTATTAGTTATGCTCGTGATTTTATGATTAATAAAGGTTTTACTTATTGTATACCACCTTTTATGATTAGAAGCGATGTTGTAACTGGTGTTATGAGTTTTGAAGAGATGGATGCAATGATGTATAAAATTGAAGGTGAAGATTTGTATTTGATTGGTACAAGTGAACATTCTATGATTGGTAAATTTAAAGACCAAATATTGCAAAAACAAAATCTTCCATACACTATGACTTCATATTCACCTTGTTTTAGAAAAGAAAAAGGTGCGCATGGTGTAGAAGAACGTGGAGTTTATAGAATTCATCAATTTGAAAAGCAAGAAATGATAGTTGTTTGCGAGCCTGAAAAAAGTTATGATTGGTATAATAAAATGTGGAGTTACACTGTAGAATTATTTAGAAGTTTAGATATACCTGTTCGTACACTTGAATGTTGCTCTGGTGATTTAGCAGATTTAAAGGCAAAATCTTGTGATGTTGAGGCTTGGTCTCCTCGTCAAAAGAAATATTTTGAGGTTGGAAGTTGTTCTAATCTAACAGACGCCCAAAGTAGACGTTTAGGAATTCGTATTAAAGGAGAAAAAGGAAATTATTTTGCACATACATTAAACAACACAGTAGTTGCCCCTCCTCGTATGCTTATTGCTTTCTTAGAGAATAATTATAATCCAGATGGAAGTATAAACATCCCAGAAGCTTTGAGGCCTTATATGGGAGGGAAGGGTGTGCTTCGCACATAATTAATAATTAATAATGAATAGTGAATAGTGAATAATTTTTTTGATGGGGGTGTGTGGTTTGGTTATTAGAGATGCTAGGTTTGAGGTTTCTGCTGTTGGTGAGAAGCAGTATCCTAATAATGATATACCTGAAGTTGTTTTGGTTGGGAAATCTAATGTTGGGAAGTCTTCTTTTATTAATACTATGCTTAATAGAAAGAATTTAGCTAGGACTAGTAGTGAGCCGGGGAAAACTAGACAGATTAATTTTTATAATATTGATGATAAGTTCTATTTTGTTGACCTTCCTGGTTATGGGTTTAGTAAGATGTCTAAGCAGGAGCAAGTTAAGGTTGGAGGTTTTATTGAACACTATCTATCTACAAGAAAACAGATTGCCTTAATTGTATTTTTAATAGATATTAGACATTCTCCTACTGAAAATGATGTTATGATGTATGATTTTATAATTAATACCGGTTTTCCTTGTTTGATTTTAACAAACAAAGCTGATAAAATAGCGCCAACTAAGGTTGATGCAACTGTAAAGAAATTGCAAAATGAATTAAACCCATTAAAAGATTTGAAGTTTTTACCTTTCTCTTCTGAGAAAAAAATATATTCAGAAGCTGTTTGGAATGAAATTCAATTGCATATAAATTAAAAATAAAGCACCTGTATTTTATTACACGTGCTTTATTCATATATTTCTCTTCTATGTCCTGCTTCTAATACTAATATAGTTATTTCTTCATCATGTATTTCACATATTAGTCTGTAATCTCCTATACGGTATCTCCATTGTCCAGATTTATCTCCTACTAAACTTTTACCGTGTTGTCTTGGATTTTCACACCCTTGCAAATTTTTATCTATCCACGCATAGACTAATCTTTGTATACTTTTGTCCATCTTCTGTAATTGTTTTATTGCTTTAGGTGTGTAAGTAACTTTATATTTATTATTCAAGATCTAACATCTTTGCAACTTCTTCGTGGGTATAAGTTACAGGATTTTTCTTGTATTCTTCAATTGCTTTTTTATAAGCTTGTAAATCATATTCATCTTCTATTTTTTCTATTAGAGCATTCCTAAATAGTTCAGATAATGATACATTTTTTAGTTCAGCATATTTTTTTATTAATTTTTCATCTTCTTTATTTAATCGTAATGATACAGTCATTTTTATCACCTCTCTGTAATACATTGTACTACACAAATTACTGTTTGTCAAGATTATTATACTAGTTTTTATATTATTTTATTCATGTAGTACTATATTGTACACAGATTTTACATTATATTACCAATTCATTTCCATTATAATCTACCTTTACATTTTGTTTTGGCAATATTGTTTGTTTAATTATTTCTCTTGCAATTAATGTTTCTAGTTTCTTTTGCACAAAACGTTTTAATGGTCTTGCTCCATATACTGGGTCATATCCATTTTTTATTAAATAGTCTTTTGCTTTTCCAGTTAATTCTATTGTTATTTCTTGGTCTGCTAAACGTTTATTTAGGTCTGTTATTAGTAAATCTAGTATTTTTCCTATTTCAGTTTGTGTTAATGGTTTGTAGAATACTATTTCATCTAATCTGTTTAGAAATTCTGGTCTGAAACTTTGTTTTAATAGTTTTTCTACTTGTGTTTTTGCTTCTTCTGTTAGTTCTCCTTTATCATTTATGCCTTCTAGTATATATTCTGAACCTAAATTTGATGTTAATATTATTATTGTATTTTTAAAATCCACTGTTCTTCCTTGTGAATCTGTTATTCTACCATCATCTAGTACTTGTAATAATACATTGAACACATCTGGATGTGCTTTTTCTATTTCGTCAAATAATATTACTGAATATGGTTTTCTTCTAACTGCTTCTGTTAATTGTCCTCCTTCTTCATATCCTACATATCCTGGAGGTGCACCTATTAATCTTGATACTGAGAATTTTTCCATATATTCAGACATATCTATTCTTACTATGTTGCGTTCATCGTCAAATAGACTTTCTGCTAATGCTTTTGCAAGTTCTGTTTTACCAACACCTGTTGGTCCTAAAAACATGAATGAACCTATTGGTCTACGACTATCTTGTATACCTGCTCTTGAACGTATAATTGCATCTGTGACTTTTTCAACTGCTTCATCTTGGCCAATTACTCTTTTATGCAATATATTGCCTAAGTTTAGTATCTTTTCTCTTTCACTTTCCATTAATTTCGCAACTGGTATACCAGTCCATTTTGCTATTATTCTTGTTATTTCTTCATCTGTTACTTTTGTTCTAAGTAAACTTGATTCTTTTGATTTAGCTGCAATTTCTTCTTCTTTCTTTAATTCTTTTTGTAATTCTGGAAGCTTACCATATTTTAATTCTGCTGCTTTGTTTAATTCATAATTTCTTTCTGCTTTTTCTATTTCACTATTTACTTTTTCTATTTCTTCACGAATTTTTTGTACTTTTGAAATTGCATCTTTTTCGTTTTCCCATTTTGCTTTCATTTCGTTAAATTTGCTTTGCATTTCTGCAATTTCTTTTTGTATTTCTGCTAAACGTTTTTGAGACTGCTCATCTTTTTCTTTTTTCAATGCTGTTTCTTCTATTTGATGTTGCATTATTTTACGAGATATTTCATCTAGTTCTATTGGCATTGATTCCATTTCTGTTTTTATCATACTACAAGCTTCGTCTATTAAGTCTATTGCTTTATCTGGTAAAAATCTATCTGTAATGTATCTGTGTGATAAGGTTGCTGCTGCAATTATGGCATTATCGCTTATTTCAACACCATGATATACTTCATATCTTTCTTTTAATCCTCTTAATATTGAAATTGTATCTTCAACTGTTGGCTCATCTACTAAAACATGTTGAAAACGTCTTTCTAGCGCAGGGTCTTTTTCTATATATTGTCTGTATTCATTTAATGTTGTTGCACCTATACAATGTAACTCTCCTCTTGCAAGCATTGGTTTTAATAAGTTACCTGCATCCATTGCACCATCTGTTTTCCCTGCTCCTACTATTGTATGAAGTTCATCTATAAATAATATTATTCTACCTTCGCTCTTTTTTACTTCTTGTAATACTGCTTTTAATCTTTCTTCAAATTCACCTCTATATTTAGCACCTGCAACTAAAGCTCCCATATCTAGTGAAAATATTGTGCAATTTTTTAGACCCTCTGGCACATCTCCTCTTACAATTCTTATTGCTAAACCTTCTGCTATTGCTGTCTTACCAACACCTGGTTCACCTATTAAACATGGATTATTTTTTGTTTTTCTTGAAAGTATTCTTATTACATTTCTTATTTCATCATCTCTGCCTATTACTGGATCTAATTTTTGCTTTCTTGCCATTTCTACTAAATCTGTTCCATATTTTTTTAATGCATCATATGTTTCTTCTGGATTATCACTTGTCACTCTTTGTCCACCCCTTACTTCTGATAGAACTTTTAAAAATGAATTTTTGTCTATATTAAAAGTTCTAAATAATTCTTTTAATTTTGAATTTGCCTTATCCATTAATCCAAGCATAATATGTTCTACTGATACATATTCATCTTTCATATTCTTAGCTGTATTTTCTGCTGCATTTAAAGCTTCATCTACATCTCTTGCAATATATACCTGATCCATTTGTCTTGAATTTGTATGCATGCTTGGTTTATTTTTTATTTCTCTTTGAATAGCTTTTTCAAACTCTTCTTTTACATTCATCTTCTTTAGTAATTCTTTAATTAAACTATTTTCTTGGGTTAATAAAGCATATAATAAATGCTCTTGGTCTATTTGGCTGTTTTCATTTTCTATTGCTAAGCTCTGTGCCTTTTGTATGGCTTCAATTGATTTTTGAGTAAATTTTTGAATATTCATATAAACCCCTCCTTTTTTCTTACACTGTAAGATATTTGTTCCATAAAATAGCAGATTTACCTGCTATTTAAATATCCATTAGTTTTTTCATAATTCTTATAAGCTCTTTAGCATCATCTTCACCTAAATTTTCTAAAGCATTTTGAGTTACAATCAATCCATCTTCATAATTTTGCAATATATATTCTCTACCAGATGAAGTAATATATACTGTAATCTTTCTTCTATCGTCTGCATGGCTCATACGTTGTATAAAATGCTTTTTTTCCAAACTATTTAAAGCACTTGCAATCCTTCCTGTTGTAACTTTTAGGTAATTACATATTTCTCCTGCTGTTGCTCCATCTTGAATAGAATTTAAGTAAAATAATATAGCCATCTCACCTGTTGCAAAATTTCTTGGTTGCTCTTGGCAAGGTATTTTTGAGAATTGACACATAATATGAAATAGTTCGTCTGCTAAAGATTCATATTCCACTTTCTTCACTTCCTTGTTATTTATCTTACACTGTAAGATATTATATCACTTAATTTAAAAAAGTTCAAGTATTTTTTGAAATTTTTGCAAATAATTATCACCATTCACTCTAAAAAAATTGATACCACTTTGTAGCCAAAAGCAGGAATTATATGTTCTTTCGAAAGAAAATAATCAAACAGCTTACGGCTTCACTCGTGACCCGCTTGACCTTTTGATTTTTTCTTGAGAAAAAACATATAATTCCTGCTTTGGGCGGATTGTGTGTTCACACATCTAATTGGTAATGCATTTTATGTTAGAATAATTTATTAATCTTCTTCATCTTCTGATTTTTCATAAGTATATTTATAATTTGTTCCTACTTTTTTTATTTTTGGTTTTTGAATTTTTATTTCTTCGGTTTTTTCTTTTTTATTCATCATTTTTTCTATTATCTTTTCAGTTTTTTCACATAGTTCTGGCATATAATCTAATATTCTATCTATTGTACAATTATGTTCTACTGGCAATAATTTTACAGTTTGTCCTTGCACTATTATAAAAGCTACTGGTTTAATTGAAACTCCTGCTCCACTTCCACCGCCAAATGGATTTCTATATGAAATATTCTCTTCATCTTCTTTTTTCTTATAGTCTTCTATTGATTCTCCTTTAAATTCGCTTCCTCCTGCTGCAAATCCAAAATATACTTTTGAAATAGGTATAATGTTTATGCCTTCTTGTATTTGCATCGGTTCACCTATTATTGTGTTTACATCTATCATGTCTCTTATGCTATCCATTGCTGTTAGCATAAGTCCTTCTATTGGATGTTCTTCCATATTTTTGGTACACTTCCTTTCTTTCTAACTCTTTTTTTATATTGATAATATGTACCAATTTTATGGATATTATACAATTTAAATATAAATGTATATAATTTTTATCTACATATACAGGTTTAATTTCATATTTTGGCTCTTTCGTTTTTCTTGCTAGTAGTATGCTTAATAATGTTGATATTATAGCTACAGTATATGCTGTTACTACTGGATTTTCTGTGCCTATTTGTAGTTTAATTTTTGTTTTTTCTATATTAATATTTTTTAGTTCCTTTAATATCTGTTTCCTATCCTTAATTATTATTTTTTCAACACCTTTGTATTTTTTAAATATTTTTGAGTTTAATATTTTATTCATTAGAGGTTTTTTTATACTTTTCTTTATTTTTTCTATCCTATTTTTGTCTATTTTAATTCCTATCCATTTTAGTTTATTAAATGCTAGTAAACTAATTATTATTTTCAGTTTTATTATTTTTGTATTTATAGTTTCTAATTCTTTTATATCTATTCTTAATGTTGAACTTACAATAATTAATATAGCTAAAGCAATTATTGATATTATAATTAAAAATACTGTCATTTTTTTCCTTTCTTAAAGTTTAAAATATTTTAAACTCTGGATTATAACAGTATTTTTTCCAATATTTTCTTTTTTAAACCTTCTTTTTTCTTTTATAAATAATTAATCCTGCTATAGTTATGGCTAAAACGATAGCAATACTTATACCTATTATAGTTGTGGTTTTTCCTTTTTCAATAGGTGTTTCTTTATTGTTATTTTCTTGTTCTTCTAAAATAACAGCTAGTCTCTCCGCTTCTATCTCCTTTTGTTCTTGTTTTTCAATCTCTTCTGCTTCATTTCGTCTATAAATATCTATATAATATTTTTTACTTGTTATACCATCTTCTGCTAATACTGTAACTTCTATTTTATTATGTCCTATTTGCATTTCTTCATTTCCAGATATTGTTACAGTAGCATTTTGCCTTTGAGGAATAGCTAATAAATCTATTTTATTTATATCGTTTGCTATTTCTGCTTTATATTCAGTCATATTGCTGTCAAACTCTGGATTTAATGCTGCTTGCCTTATTGCAAGTGTTTCTAAACTTGCATTAGCTAATTCTAGTTTTGCTGTCCTAGTTACATAAATTTTATATTCTGATGTGTTACTCTTATCTTCCGCTTCTACTGTTATAGTGATTATATTATTTCCCATCTGCAAGTTTCTATTTCCTATTATTGTTACAGTAGCTTTGCTATTTTCTGGAATTGCTGTTACATCTAAATTTTCAATTACTTTATCTGTAACAAAGTAATATGTCTTTATATCTTTTTGAAATTCCGGACTAATTCCTTCATGATTTAATCTTAGTATACTTAAATTGGTATTGTCAGGAGAAGCATTATTTTGTTCTAATGTAATTTGTTCTATGGCTTTTGTTTCTCCTATGATTATCTCAAAATTACTATTTTCTAATTCTATTTCTTCCCCATTTTCATTATAAAATTCTCCTGTAACTGTGATGTTAGCTGTTCCATCTTCTATCCCTTTAAATACAAAATTTCCAACATCAACTCTTTGTGCATTTATGCCATTACTATTTACCCACGTATATAATATTCTGTTATTTGCATGATTAGAATTTTCTGGTCCTTGTATATATTCTAATTTAGAATTGTCCCAATAAATTTCTAGGGTAAATGCCGCTATTGGAGCATCATTAATTTCTACTTTTATTTCTATGGTTTCATCTTTTTGTATTATTTCTTTGTCAGCTATTATCTTTATTTCAGATTGTGCACGGCATATATTTGTATGAAGAAATAGTATCAACAAAAAGGTAATTAGTATTTTTACTTTTATTCTATTTTTCATATTTGACAACATTCCTTTCTATACATTTTTCACTGTTCTATTTCTTTTAATCCCAATATATGTCTTTGTATTATTAATGAGTCTAAAGAAGATGGATTTTTTCCGTTCTTATTTATATTTCCTGCCTGCATGAATATTCCTTTTAGTTTTTCTATTTCTAGTATATGTCTTTGTAATACTAATAAGTCCATACTATTGATTTTTCCATCTCCACTAACATCTCCATAAATAACAATTTTATATTCCATTTTTATTATTCCATTTTCATCTACTAATCTAATTATAGAACCTGTACCTGCTCTTTGCTCATCTGTTAGTTTTTCTCCTGTATGGTTATATATTTCAATTGTATATATTGTATTTATCTGCTCTTTAATTTTACTTGCATTTAGGTTTTCAAGATTCCAACCACTTATTACGCCTTGTTCTACATTTAAGGTTTCATTAAAGATAATTTCTTCTTCTTGCAATTTTGGTACTACTGTTATTTGAATTTCTTTTGTTATATTCCCCTCTTCTGCTTGTACAATTATTTTTGTATTACCTTCTCCTATAGCTGTTATTGTTCCTGTATTATCAATTTGAGCAATCTGGCTATTTTCGGATTGATATTTTATATTTTGATTGCTTGCATCTGTTGGCAGTATTATAGGGTTTATTATAAATTTATCACCTACTTGTAACATTAAATTCTCTACATTTAACTCTATATCTGTTACTGGTGTATATACTTGTATTTTTATCTCATCTGAAACATTATTTTCTTTTGCTTTTACTGTAATTATAGCATTTCCTGAATTAATTCCTAATATGTTTCCATTACTATCTACAGTTGCTACTTTTTTATTACTAGATATATACTCTATTTCGTGGTCTTTTGCTTCTTCTGGTAAAATTTCCACATTTATTTTTTTAGTTTCTCCTTTATTTATTACAGGATTGTCTATTGAAATATTTATATCTTGTATTTGTGTTTCTGGTACTTCTTTTAAATAGCTTTGAAAAGCATAACCAATCATACCATTTGGCAGTTGTACCTTGTCCCATAGTTCTCCTGATTGTTTTCCTTTGGCAAGTCTTGTCATTACAACATTTCTATCAATTGATGTTAAAATTTCATAAGAAGTAGAAGGTCCTGTTCTTATATTTAGAGTATTAGTTACATCTGCATATACCTTTGTATTATCACTAATATAATCATTTTCATTTATATTTGGGCTTTGAATAGGAATTTCTGGCATATTATTATATACAGGAATTATAAATGAAATACTATTCTCTAACATTCCACTATTTTTATATCCAGTATAAATTAATTTTGATTCACTATATGGTGCTAACACATTTGTCATATATTGATGCCAAAACAATTCTCCTCCGCTATTACTTGTTACATGAAATTTTTGTAAATAAATTGTGTCTTGTCCTAAATTTATATAGCTAGAGCCTATGAAAATTCCTCCTCCAGTTATTGCTTTACTTTTAGTGTTCCAAGGAATTAAATATTTATCTTTTGTTTGCTGACTTGCACCTTTTCCATCTTTTGCATATTGCAAGCCGTTTTTTATGGCTCCCATTGGTTCTGATGAACTAGTTGCTCCTATGTTATAGAAATTATATAATCCTTCAAATCCTGCTACTGTTCCACTAATAGAAGAATGTGATAAAAATGGTCCTACTTCTTGTTTAATTCTTGATGCTAGATGGAAGCTACTTACTTTTGAGGTTTTTCCTGCTTCTAAAATAAGGTCCGAATATTTACTTTGCGTTGTTATTGTACTTCCTGCACTATTTACATATTCCACAATTCTATTATAAAACTCTGTTCCATATAAAATTTTTTCAATTCCATCTATATGGTTGGTTTTTTCATCAAATGATAATCCTTCAAATTGAAATATTCTAACCTCATTTAAAAAATTTCTTGGATCCATCGTATATTCAACTGCTTGTCTTGAGCTATCTACCCATCCAGCATCTACTTCTACATTGTATTCTCCTGATTTTGTATTTTTCCATTTATCTGAATAGGATTTAGGAACTAGATTTTTTCCAAATTTGTTTTCATTATCTATTACGTATTTCCAATCCAGATTTGTGTATAATGCTGTAAAGCTCCAGTTAGGATATTTTTTTTGTAGTTCTAATAAATATGGTTTATAGCTATCTGGGAAATTTTCAATTCCTTCTTTTTTTTCTGCACAATAATGTTGGGTGTTGCTAATTGCTATAATAAAAATGGAAAGTATAGTAATAAGCAAATTTTTATAATATTTCATTTTTATCCTTTCTTTAATTATTAATATTTAAAGTTATTCCATAAAATCCGCCCAATCTTATCGGAGATTTTATATTTAGAATAAATTGAGCCCACGATTGAGACGCCTACGAAGTTTTTCGGGGGTCCTCAATTTATTCTAAATATAAAACTCCTGCGTTGGGCTAGTTGGTGCTATTAATTAATTTAATCGTAATACTAACTTTTGATTTATGTTAGTTTTCTAGTGCTTGTACAATTAATCTATTATTTGAATAATTTACACAAGTAATTAATGTAATTATTCTTTTTCCAGCTGTATTTTGGTCTAATGGAAAAGTATTTTGTGGTTTTACTTTATATATGTCAAAAATAGTATACGTAATTTTCCCATTTTTATTATCTATTAAATATATTTCATCTCCTATATTTAAGTTGATTAAATTGCTAAACATATTTTCTTTATTGTAATTATGCCCCACTATGCAAAAATTTCCGATTTCGTTGGGTTCTGGCCCCCAAAATTTTGAAGCACATATGTCCATGCCTTCTTCTGTATATGTTTTAAGTATATTTGTTTCTAAGTTTATTTTCGGTATAATTAGCTGTGCTGTAACATCAAATCCTAAATAAGTTTTAGGAATATTAGCTTTTTCTGCTGTATTATTTATACTATTTTTCATACTTTTTTCTATTTCTATATTATTTTCCTTTTTTCCTTCTACTAATTTAATTTTATTTTCCTTATAGAAGCCATAGCTTATATATGCTAAGATATAAAATATTATTACTACAATAATGGTTCTTATTATTCTTTTTATTTTATTTCTTTTTCTTAATCTTCTATTTCCCATTTTAGGTTCCTCTTATTTATTATGTAGGATTTTTATTATTGTATAAGAAAAACCTTTGATTTTTCCTATACAATAATATTTATTTTAGTCCTTTTTTCTTAGGATAATATAAGATGCTATTAATATTGATATAATACCTATTACACTTAGATAAATTGTATTACCTGTTTGTGGCAATGTTTCGGGTTCCTCCTTTGTTTGTGTTTCATTCATATTAGTGTTATTGTTTTGTCCATTGTTATTTTCTGTTGTTTCATTACCTGTTTGATTTTCTTCTGATGGATTTTCTTCTGGTGGAGTAACTGTTGCTTTTTCTTTTACTGAAATTTGAAAAGTTTTGCTTGCAATTTCAGCATCTGAGTTGTCTCTATCTATTAGTTTTAATGTAATAGAGTAGTCTCCTGCTTCACTAAATAATCCTCTTACAGCTAATTCTTTTACAACATCTTTACCACCTATTGGATCTCCTGAAGCATCTCCCCAACCACTTTGAATAATGTCATGTTCTAAGCTTTGATTATCTATAGCAAGAAGTTTTGCAGTTGCACCTGATGGTGTTGTAGCTTCTCCAATAATTCTTGTATGCTCATAGTTTTTTCCCATTGTTGATGAAATTGTTAGTTTCATATCTTTTTCTTCATTCGCTATAATATCTCCTGTATAACTTAGAGCAATACTATAATCTACATATACTGGTTCTGCTATTATACTTTTATCTATAGGTACTGTAATATCATCATAGCTAACTGAAGCATCTGGATTTGCCAACCCTTCTGCTGTAACGCTTAAATCTGTTGGATTAGATGTTGTTAAATCAGCTTTTGCTCTAAATGTAACAGACATAGTGTTTCTAGGGTTAGATCCACCTGTATCATCAAAGAAATATACCCTTACTCTTGTTCCATTGTCATTTGCTGTTCCGCCTTCTGCTGATACATATTCTAATATTTTATTATCATATGCAACATCTACCGTATATGCACCTAATTCTTCACCAAATTTTACATTTAAGGTTATTGTTTCACCGGGATGTACTGTTTCCTTGTCAGTTGTAACATCAATACTACTTATTGGGGCTGCGTATATTTCAGTTGTAAAAATTGATAAAAATAAAACAAGAAAAATTGCTACAATATTTACTATTTTTTTCATAAAAGATTTCCTCCTTTTTTTATTTTATAGTAAATATTATGTCGATTTTTCTTGCTTTTATATTAGAAATTTTTAAATTTTATGGAATTTTTTTCTTTTATATGCAAATTTACTTTTCCATGCTTTGCTTTATCATCCATATTTTCTTTGTGTAATCTTCTATTATTGTATCCATAAGTGCAGATGTTTTATATTCTTCTTCTTTCTCTGCTAATTTTTTGATATTTATTGCATCTTTTAAAAGTGTAGAATAATCTTTAATTATTTCACCTAAGATTAAACACGAATCTATTTTTTTATTTTCAGCTTCTGTAATTTTTGTCTCATTTAAATAATCTTTTAAAGTTCCTAGAGGTTCTCCTCCTAAAGCTAAAATGTGTTCTGCTACTTCATCTACTTGCTTATTTATGTCATCATAATATTCTTCTAGTTTAGCATGGATAACAAAAAAATCCTTTCCTTTTATATTCCAATGATAATTTTGTAATTTTCGATAAAAAACGTTTAAATCGCTTAAAAAAGTATTTAAATCCTCAAATATATCTTCCATAATTTATCATCCTTTCTATATTTTTATTTATTATGTACTGATTTAAATACTTTATTCATTAATTTTTATATATGAATTTTTCAAATTTTGAATTTATATATTTTTTCAATTTTTGCATAAATTCTTCTGGCTCTATTTCTTTTTTTGCTACCATTTCTAATCCTTTTTCCCAACTAGCTGTAAGCTTTGGATTTAGCATATCTGGCATTGATTTTGTTACTACATCATATATTGCTTCTCCCTTTAGGGTAGGAGTTACAATTTGTGTTTTTGAATTTATTTCTATATGTTTTATTTTTTCGAGCTTTTTTATTATTTCTCCTCTTGTTGCACTTGTTCCTATCCCTGCTCCTTTTATTTGTTCTCTTAATGATTCATCTTCTATCAGTTTTCCTGCATTTTCCATGGCTAGGATTAAAGAACCCGAATTATATCTTGTTGGTGGTGATGTCTCAGCTTCTTTTGTGCTTATCTCTAAAACATCTAATTCTTGTCCTTTTTTCAAATCTTTCAAATTTTCTTTTATAACTTCTTTATTTTCTTTTGTTTTTAAAACTTCTAAATATCCAATTTTTGTACATATTTTTTCATTTGCGTAAAAGGTTTCATTTTCTATATTTACACATACATTGATTTTACTAAATTCTGCTGGCGGATAAAATATTGCTAAAAATCTTTTTACTATTATTCTATAAATTCCCCTATGCAAGTCTGGTAATTTATTATAATTTTCAAATCCTTGCCCTGTTGGTATTATAGCATAATGGTCTGTTATCTTACTGTCATTTACATATTTTGTTTTTGCTAAATTATTTGTTGGATATTTTTCTTCTATCATTTTTGTTATATATCCATTTATTTCTTCATCATTTTTTAAATTTTTAGCAATGCCATTTAAATTTTTTGATATTTCCTTTGCTACTGCTGTTGATAAAACTCTTGCATCTGTTCTTGGATATGTTACTAGTTTTTTTTCATATAAACTTTGTATTACTTCTAGTGTTTCATCTGGTTTTATTTTAAATCTTTTTGTACATTCATTTTGTATTTCTGCTAAATTAAACAAAAGTGGTGCGTTTTCTTTTTGCTTTGTTTTTTTTAATTCTGTTATTGTCGCTTTTTTACCTCTTAAAGTTTCAATAAGCTCTTTTGCATCTTCTTCTTTTTTGAATCCAGTTTCATTATATAGTTTTGGAGATTCAAAAGCTAATGACTTTTCATTTGTTTTCCATTCTCCAATAAAGTTGTTGTCTTTTCCAAAACTTGCATTTATTTTATAGTATTTTGTTTTCACAAAATTTCTTATTTCTCTTTCTCTAGCTACTATCATTCCGAAGCACACATGTCATTACTCTACCAATTGATATAGAAGCCTTTTCTTCATTTATTGTTTGTGCTAATTTTTTTCCATATATTATTGATAATAATCTTGAAAAATTTATGCCTATCAAATAATCTTCTTTTGCACGTAGGTATGCAGAATTTGATAGGCTATCATATTCTGATAGGTCTTTTGCCTCCTTTATTCCTCTTAATATTTCTTCTTCTGTTTGGGAGTCTATCCATACTCTTTTCTTTGTTTTATTTTCTATTCCTATCATTTGGTCTACTAATCTATAAATATATTCTCCTTCTCTTCCTGAGTCAGTTCCTACATATATTGTATCTATATCTTCTCGCTTTAGTAAACCTTTGATTATTTCAAATTGTTTTTGTACTTGTGGTATTACTTCATATTTGAATTCTTCTGGTATAAATGGTAAAGTATCTAGTCTCCAAAATTTTAATTTTTCATCATATTTTTCTGGATATGACATTGTTACTAAATGTCCTACACACCATGTTATTACCCAATTTTCATTCTCTATGTATCCGTTTTTTCTGTTATTACCTAATTTTAGAACTTTCGCAAATTCCATGGCTACTGATGGTTTTTCTGTTATTAGTAATTTTTTCAACTTTATTCAGCTCCTATTTTACCGTATATTCCGGCCTCCACCTTCTTGAACTTTCATTTTACCTTCTCTGGCATTTATTATATTCCTTGCATTTTTTTCTCCAACAACTGCTTCTAAATCGTCAAATGATAGTTTATGTAATATGTTCATTTCTGTTTCAAAATGTCCTAATAATTTTTCTATTGTTTTATTCCCTAATCCAGGTATAAATGTTAATGGTATTTGGTATACATATTCTGGTCTATTTTCTGGGCTTTTACTTTCTTCTTTATCTTTTATAATCTGTATTCTATCATAAACTCCCATTGTTATATTTCTACTATCACATGTATTACACTTAGTTACAGGTGCTGTTCCTGGTATGTTTTTTCCGCATACTTCACAATATGTTCTATGGTATTTGCCTAATTTGGGATCTAATCCATAATTTGTTAATATTTTTCTTCCATCTTTATTTTTTAATACTTTTAATAATTCTTTGAAACTTATATCTTCAACTAATATTTTATTGTATTCTCTTGCAATTTTTGGAAGTGAATGTGCATCTGAGTTTGTTAAAAATGTTTTTTTCTCTAATTCTGATATGTTATCTGCTAAGTTGGTATCTGAACTTAATCCTAATTCTATTGCTAATATTTTGTTATATTTTTCTTTGAATATTTTTTCTAATCTATCTGTACAATTTCCATAAAAGCTTTTGTGTGGTGTAAAACAGTGTGCTGGTATTAATATTCCATTATATTTTTCCACTATATCTATTAGTTCATATGCTGATATATCTGCCCTTTGTGAACTTAGAGTTATATTTTTTATATGCTGGCTCATCTCCTTTGAAAAACCTTTTATGTCTTTCAAATATGGGAAATAGCATAAATTGTGTGCACTTCCGCAGTGCCCATTTATACCTGTTTCAGAAGTTTCTATTTCACTTCCTAAAATTATACATACTTTATCTTTATATATAATTCCTCCATCTTGAATTTCGTATGCTTCACCTGTTTTTAAAAAATTTTCTATATCTTCTATTACATATGGTGAGGCACAATCTATTACCCCTGCTATATTTATTCCTTTTCTATCACTACATTCTTTTGCAATGTTTGCAAAATTTAAAGACCTTGCTGCTGTTATTTTTATTGGCTTGTTCTTTTCACTTCTTCCTATATGTATATGTAAATCTGCAAATACTTCGTACATTTTTCCCTCATTTCTGTAAAATAATCTTACTACATTTTACTATTATTTTTTATTGCGTTTCTTGCTAATTCATCACATCTATTATTATATACATTATCACTATGCCCTTTTACTTTTATAAATTTTACTTCATGTTTTTTAGTTAATTCATATAATTCTTGCCATAGTTCTTTGTTTTTTACTGGTTCTTTACTTGAATTTATCCAGTTATTTTTTATCCACCCTTGTATCCAAAAGTTGTTAAATGCATTTACTACATAGCTACTGTCACTATATATTTCTACTTCACATTTATATTTAAGCATTTTAAGTCCTTCTATTACTGCTGTCATTTCCATTATGTTATTTGTTGTATCTGGCATATATCCACTTATTTCTTTTGTAGTTTCTTTATACATTAGAATTGTTCCCCATCCTCCTGGTCCAGGATTTCCGAGAACATGCTCCATCTGTATACATAATAACTTTCTCCATATTTCCTCCAAAAATAATTGTATTTTTTCTTATCTTGTGATATTATATCAATAAATGAAGAAAAAAATCAATATTTGGGAGAAAATTAATGAGCAAAGTTCTAGCAATTATTTGTGAATATAATCCGTTCCATAATGGACATTTGTACCAATTAAATGAATCTATTAAAGCTGTTCATCCAGATTTTACAGTTTGCATAATGAGCGGTAATTTTGTTGAACGTGGTAATACTGCTTTAATTAATAAATGGGCTCGAGCTGAAATGGCTTTAAAGTCTGGGGTTGACATGGTTATTGAGCTTCCTACTATTTATAGTATTTCTAGTGCTGAGAATTTTGCTTCTGGCAGTATTAAAATTTTAAATAGTTTAAAGTGTGATACTTTTCTTTCTTTTGGAAGTGAATGTGGAGATATTGATATTTTAAATAGATTTGCTGATATTCTAGTTAAAGAACCATCTGAATATGTTACAATGCTAAATCACGAACTTGCCAAAGGTTTATCTTTTCCAAAGGCTCGTGAAAATGCTATGCTTCTATATATAAACGACATACGTAACTCTGCTAATGTTTTATCTGGTTCTAACAATATCTTAGGTATTGAATATTTAAAACAGATAATTAAAACTGGTAATTCAATTACACCTATTACCATAAAACGTGTAGGTGCTGAGTACAATAGTTTATCAATAGTTGGAAATATTGCAAGTGCAACTGCTATTAGAGAAATGCTTCTGCAGAAAAAATCTGTAAAAAATTTAATGCCTAAATCTTCGTATTCTATTCTAGAACAAGAGCTTGGCAATGGAAGATTTGTTTTAGATATTTCTCAGTTTGAAAGAGAAATTATTTACAAGTTAAGATGCATGAATATTGAACAAATTGCTAATTTACCTGATGTTACTGAAGGTTTAGAATATAAAATAAAAGAAGCTGCAAATGTTTGTAATAATTTAGAAACCCTTAAATTTATGATAAAATCTAAACGCTACACTTTATCTAGAATTAATAGAATTTTATTATATGCTCTTTTAGATATAACAAAACAAGACTATATAAATTCTCAAAAAATTAATCCTTATATTCGTATCTTAGGTTTAAATGAAAATGGTAAAATTTTATTGTCTGAATTAAGTCAAAACAAAAAACTTAATATTATTACTTCTGTAAAACAGTTTATGGATAGTAGTAATAACAAGTCTTTAAAGAGCATGCTTGCAAAAGACATACTAGCTACTAATATATATACTTTAGGATATAAGAAAAATCCAGATGCTAATTTGGATTTTACTAAAAAATTAATTGTTGTTTAGTTACTCGATATTAGTTCTCAACTTTAATAACCTAGAAGAGAAGCACATATATTAAAATAAAATTATAGTATTCCAAGCTAATGGGTATTCCCCCGCCTTAAAGGGCTGTCATACTATAATTTTATTTTAATATATGTGCTTCTAGCTACACTAAAAATATGTTCTCTAGTAATTTTCTACTCTTCCCAATTATGATATACATCTATTACATCATCTAGTTCATCTAATTTTTCTAGAATAAGCTCCATTTTTCTTACTCCGTTTTCATCTAATTGAACATAGTTATTTGGTACCATTTTAACGTCTGCTTCTAAAAAAGCAATTCCATTTTCTTCTAATGCTTGGCTTAGGGTTGAAAAATCCTCTGGCTTAGTAGTAATTTCATAAACTTCATCTTCTAGTTCCATGTTCTCTGCACCATTTTCTAAAGCTAGCATCATAAGGTCATCTTCTCCTAATTTACATTCTGCTTTTTCTATTACTACTACTCCTTTTTTCTCAAACATATATGATACACAACCTGATGTTCCTAAATTTCCACCAAATTTATCAAAAACATGTCTTATATCTGCTGCTGTTCTATTTTTATTATCTGTTGATGCATTTACTATTATAGCTACTCCATTTGGTCCATATCCTTCATATGTAATCTCTTCATAGTTCTCATTACTTCCTGCTCCTGCTGCTTTTTTTATTGCATTATTTATTGTATCATTTGGCATATTATTTGCTTTACACTTTGAAATTACATCTTTTAGTTTTGAATTTCCGGCTGGATCTGGTCCACCTGCCTTAACTGCCATTAATAATTCTCTTCCTAATTTGGTAAATATTTTTCCTCTGGCCGCATCTGTTTTTCCTTTTTTAGCTTGAATATTGTGCCATTTACTGTGTCCTGACATGGCTAATTCCTCCTTTTTATTTTTTTATAAACAACACTTAATTATTTTATCATATTTTTAAAGTTTTGTGTAGTATTTTTTTAAATATTACTCTATAATGTTACCATATGGTAGTAATATATTTCCATTCATATTATTTTATCCAATTTGTATATTCTTCGTTTGACTCTTCCCCAATAAACCTTTTACTACTTATAAAGTTTAAATTCTTATAAGTATCTTTTAAATCTTTAAAACTTCCCTCTGGACCTGTTCCTCCACTTGTTACAAATACATAGATGTTTTTATTTTCTAAGTTGTTTTCTTCAATAAATGTATTTATTATTTTAGGTGCTGTATACCACCAAACAGGAAAACCTATTATAACTGTATTATATTCTTCAATACTTGATATTTTTTTTGAAATTTGTGGTCTAGAAGTCTTGTCATTCATTTCAATTGATGATCTGCTACGTTTATTGGTCCAGTCCAAATCTTCCGCTGTATATTTTTTTAATGGTTCAATTTCAAACAAATCTCCATTAACAGCATCTGAAATCTTTTTTGCTATATTTTTTGTAACACCACTTGCTGAAAAGTAACTTACTAAAATTTCACTCATTATAATACCTTCTTATTCTTTTTTTATTGTAGCATATTTATAACTTAATCAATATTTATCAATTCATATCCTCTTGAACCAGTGCATTTATATAAGCAATATTTCCTTTAAAATATTTATCTACACTACTTGCTGCATCCCCCATTGATGTAACAAATTTTACTTGATCTGTTCCAAATATACTTTCTTTTGTCTCTCCTGCACCATGTATATATGCTTTTCCATAAGAAGATGCACAGCCAATTGATAATTGTTTTAATGCTCCTCCAAAGCCTCCCATTGCATGCCCTTTAAAATGTGATAGTACTAACATTGAATCATAATTTGCTAAATTTTTTCCAACAAAATTCTTTTTTATTTGTACTCCATTTGGAATTTCTAATTCCATATCTGGTCCTTCTGCATCCATAATATCAACATTAAAATATTTTGTCCATTCAATTCATGTTCTTCCATTAATTTTTTATGTTTTTCTGTTGTATTTCTTTCTCCTGGATAAGCTGTATTACATTCTACAACTGTTCCATTTACTCTTTCTACAATAGTTTTTACAAATTCTGGTCTTAAATAATTTTTATTTCCATGTTCTCCTGAATGTAACTTAACCGCTACTTTTCCTTTTAATTCTATACCTAATTTTTCATAAATATTTACCACGCTTTCTGGTGATATTTTACTTGTAAAATAAACTTTTGATTTTCCCATTTTACATCTTCCTTTCTAATTTATTTTTTTATATTAATCATGGTTTTCATTAGTTGCACTACTACAATCTTTCATATTCTTCATCATTTACTGGCTCACACCATTCATTTGAAGTTTCTTCACAATGATATTTTAATGAGCTATCAACTAAACCTTTTCCCATAAAAATACATATAGTTACTAGTGATCTATCTCTTAATGATAATTTATCTTCTCTACTCCATACCTCTCCAAATAATACATCATCATTTAATTCTGCAAATTTAGGTGCAAACTCTCCTAAACTATCTCTACCTGCTGTTTGTTTTTTCATTTTTACACCTACTTATAAATTTTATTTTAAAATAATTTAATATTTCTCAACTAATTATTGAGATTTATAATCTTTGTTGCCACTTTTTCTATAAATGTTTCATCATGTTCTACAAAAATAAGTGTAGGTTTATATTTAAGTATTGCATCTTCTATTTGAATTCTTGTTAATATATCTATATAATTAAGTGGCTCATCCCAAATATATAGATTAGCAGATTCTGAAATGCTTTTTGCAATAAGAATCTTTTTCTTTTGTCCTTCACTCATTTCAGTTATATTTTTATCAAATTCCATATTAGAAATTCCCATTTTGGAAAGCATTGCTTTGAATATACTTTCATCAATTTTATTTTCTTGTGCATAAGTGTTCAAATTACCTTTTAAATTCTCAGTGCTTTGTGATACATAAGATATTTTCAAATCATTAGCAACTTTTAGAATTCCACTATATTTTATTTCCTTTCCTATAATCAATTTTAGTATGCTTGATTTCCCTATACCATTTTTTCCTACAATTGCAACCCTGTCTCCATTGTTTATTTCAAATGATTTTTTATTAAATATATATTTTCCATTATATTCTATTTGTAAATCATTAGCTATTATTAACTGATTTTTTCTATTTTCTAATGGGATTATTTTTAGACTATCATTTCTATCTACATTATTTAATAGATTAGATTTTTCAGTAATAGCCTTTTCAATTCTTTTTTCCATAGCTTTGGCTTTTTTCATCATCTTAGCTGACTGATGACCTATGTAACCTCTGTCTACACTAGAGCCAGAGTTTGTATTATTATATTTTGATTTTTCTACTTTGTTTGACCAATTTGCAGTATTTTTTGATGCTATTTCTAACCTTGTTATATCTTTTTTTAACTTTTCATTTTGTATCATTTCAAAATTATCTTGTCTGTCCTTATTTTCTTGCCATGACGAGAAATTACCTTTTTGTACATCAATATTTGTGTTATTTATTGAAATAATGTGATCTACAACTTTATCTAAAAAATTTCTATCATGCGATACAAGAATGAAACCTTTCTTTTTCTTTAAATATACCACTAGGCTATCTCTGGTTTCATTATCTAAATGGTTTGTGGGTTCATCTATTAGTAAAAAATTATTTCCTTTTAGAAATAGACTAACTAAAAGAATTTTTACTTGTTCTCCACCACTTAACAGCTTAAAGTTTCTATAAAGAATTTCAGTATCTGTATTTAATAAATTTAATTCTTTGATAATTTCCCAATCCTCTACATTTGGTGCAATTTCATTTACTACTTCTATTGTCATTCTTTCTTTATTTTTTATCTCAAAAGGGAAATAATCAAATTCTACATTTTTGGATATTGTCCCTTTATATTCATATTTGTCTAATAATAATTTTAAGAATGTAGTTTTTCCTTTCCCATTTCTCCCAATCAGGCCTAATTTCCAATCTGTATCAATATTAAATGATACATTCTCAAATATATTTTTTAAACTTCCATCATATCCGAAGGTTAAATTGTTTACACTTATTAAAGACATTCTATCCCTCCTAATGCTTTTCTTCGATGTTATAATTCATCATCTAAGACAATAACTCTTGTTACTTTAGTAAGACCTGCTGGATATCTTTCTAAAACTTCTCCTGTTGAAGTAATTGAAATATTTTGTCCTTCCTTTAAATCTGATATTTCAATTTTTGTTCCATGCCATAATAATTCTGTGTTAGCGTCAATTGAAAAGTCAAATTCTCCTCTATGATTTATATCATTCACATCAAGCCCTTTAACCAAAACTGTAGTTATCCCATTGTATTCGCGTATTTCTTCTATTGTAGCATAAAACACATCTGCGTCTTTTTGTTCTAATTTTCCATTGTATTTAATATTACTATAATTAATTATAAAAAATATTAGACCTACAATAATTATTATTACTAAAATAATACATAAAACTTTCCAGCCTTTTTCCACAATTTAACACCTCTTTATATTTTTATTTAAATTATAATAATTTTTCAAATTTGCTACTAAATTGTGGATTGTATTTTTTTAAATTAATTGGTCTTAATTCTTTGTTTGTAAAGCAATGTTTTGTTTCTCCTAATAGCACTAATTTTCCTGTTTTTTTAT
>CALXPS010000019.1 GCA_944390405.1 uncultured Clostridia bacterium
TTCCTCTCAACTATTTAAATTATATTTCATTTTTTAAATTAAATCAAGCTGTTTTGGGAAGGTGTCCCCAAAAACATGGGAAGGTGTCCCCAAAAACATCCCCAAAAACATTTTGTATTTTATTATATATCAGCTTCATCGATTGCATCATGAATTTGTATTGATATTTGTTTAATAAATTCTAATATATCATAATATTTTTTTAATATTTTTTTTCTCTCTATTTTTAGTTCATCCATACTAGATTCAAACATATTACCTGTAAAAAATCTTAAATTTATATTATTGTTCTTTATCAGTATTTCAAATTCTACATTAGTTTTATTCCAAATATCTATCATATTCAACATAATGTCTGATGTTAAAATTTGCATACTAATAATCTTATCAGATGATTCTACATTAAAATATTTTTCAAATTTTGTTGAATCCATTAATACTTGTTCAGTTTTATTTATATCATTTTTAGTTGTTATCTTAATATATGATGGAATTTCTTTATCTATTTTTATATGTCCAATCATTCCTCTAAAAAAGTTTTTTTCACTATTTTCTTCTATTTTTGAAACATATATATCAGAAAATCTCATAAATATTTTATCATTATTTTTTGTATTTATTTCTGCTTCAATTAAGTCTTCGGATTTATAATAATTATAATCTTCATTGTATTCCATTTCGTTATATTCTTCTTTAGGTAATCCTTTTTTGGGATAATATGTACTTGTTTTGAAACAATTTTTTACCATTGGAGCTATAATTTGTTCTTTATATATTTCTAAATATGTTTTTGGATTTTCTTTGCTTTTTTTATGAAATATTTTCCATGCTAAACCAATTATCAAAACAGTAGGTATAAATGCACTTAATATTTGTCCTTCTGAATTCATATTTTCAAATATACTAACATTAAATATAATTATTGAAAAAAATAAAAAAACTACTATCCCTACTAAAAAATATACTACTTTTTCATGTTCTTCCGTTGTTTTTTTGTTTAATTCTTCAAAATTTAATTCATCATATAATTCATCAAATGTTTTCAATTATATACCATCTCCTAATTTTTAATTTTCTAAACCCCATTATTAACTATTTAATTATATTTTATTTTTCATATTAAATCAAGTTTTTTTTGAAATATATCCTGAATGATAGTTGCAATTCAGGATATATCTTACATGATATAAAATAAAGTAGCTTGAATCAGGAATTATATGTTCATGTCTCTGAATGGTAAGCCAAAATTATTATCATCAATTTAAAAAATAAATCTATTTGGATAATAGTTAATAGAATTAAATTGTATTTTGTTTTTATGTTAGTCTGGTAGAAACTTGACATAAATATAAGTTATGTTATAATAATTATATGTGTTCTATCACAAGCTTTTTCAACCCAAAATATAATTATAAGAAAGGTGAAAAAAATGAATGTTTTTGTTGGATGTTCTTCTAGCGCTCTACAACCCGAAGTTTATAAAACATCTTGTGATGTTGCAAAACAAATCGCAAGATGGATTGTTGCAAATCGCCATAATTATGTCTTTGGGGCTAGCTCAAATGGTCTAATGGGTGTAATCTATCATGAAATTCGGAAGCACCCTAGCAAATCTAAGGTCATTGCAGTAACCCTAAAGTGTTTTGAACAAGATTTAGATAATTTGGAGTGTGATAATTGCTTTATTCTTGACAGTCTAAAAGAGAGAAAAAAAGTTCTTTTCGGCAACTCAGATATTTTGATTTTTCTTCCTGGAAGATCTGGAACTATTGATGAGCTTCTTTCCGCAATTTTCACTAAAATTTCACATGAACATGAAAAAGAAATCATTATATTTAATCCGTACGGATATTTTGATTTATTGATTCACTCCATTAACGAAGGTTTCGGTGGAAAACGGTCTGAAAATCTTTTCCGCCTAGCATCTACTGAACAGCAGATGATGAGTTTGCTATCAAGCATTTAAACTAAATAAAAAACATTTTAATTAATTGTCAAGTAGGCTATATCTCCCAAAGGGATTATAGCCTACTTGACATTATTAAAGTTCTAAGTTTTACACTCCTCTCATATTATAGTTTGACTCCGACATAATACGAGGGAAAAGCCGCCCAAAATTCTGTATTTATATAAGAGAGACATTTTTCGACCCCTTGCTTCCTGTGAATGCTATTTTTTAACCTCTATTCCGACTTTCAGAGATGTTAAATTACATCTCGAATCACACGATGAAGAGAATGCGTATTACCATGGCTTTGATATTGAACTAGTGTCATAACAATTAAAGCCATTATTCTTATAAATAAAATTAATATTATTGTTATTACAATTAATGTTATTGAGCATAAGACTACTCTTTTCCAGTCCTTAAATTTATTATACATTTTTATGAGCAAATTTATTAATAAATACTCTAGCCAAAGTATTGGTATTAGTAAAATCCCCCATATTAGTGCAGCATATCTAAATAATGCTCCTATTATTAAGCCAGCATTTTCATATTGGTGATGGTTAGACCCTATCTCTGACAAATCAAATTTCATTTTTATATATAAACATATATCTATTATTAATATTATTATTGTTAAAATAATAACTATCCTTTTTAAAATCTTTTTATTTTTTACTTGTATTTTTTCCGTCATTCCTGATATCTTTCCTTTATCTTTTTTCAAATCTTTTGAATAATATATCAATTTATTTTATGTTATTTTTATCTCTCTGAATTTGTTAAAAATACCTATCTTCCTCGCAACTCTTCCTATTTAACCACACATAATTGTGTACCCTGTCACTACTGATTTAAATACTTGATAATAAGACTTTTAGCACCTATTTAAATCCGTCAAAGTGGTTGCTTTATAGGAATCTAAATAATTAACATTTCCTTACAGTTATAAGAATTTACACACTTTTGTGGTAAAAATATATACCTTCCCATTATCATTTTAATTTTTTAATATCTTCTCCCATTATCTCTAGATAATCTTTCTCTGCTTGTGTTAAATGAGATTTCATATATTTATCATATTCTTGATGAGCTTTTTCTAATGCTTTTTCATGAGAAATAGTTCCCGCTCCATTTAAGATATCTTTATGAGTCATAGTTAAAAATCCATCTAATTCTTTTATCCAATCTTTCATTGTCATGGCATGCATATTTAGTGCATTAATTTCGGCCACATCTAAATATGCAGATACCATTCTGTTTAACATATCCAATTCTTTCTCTGATAAATAATTCTTTGCAATTTCTGTTTCTGATTTCGTAGGAATATTTCCTCTAAAACTTGTTAATCCTATATTTTTCTTTGTGCTATCTACTCTATTAAATATAACCTCTGTTGCTGTATTTCCATGAACAGCGTAATGCATTTTGTTTTGAACAGTTTTAAAAAATTCTTTTGTTTTTTCATCTTTTGCATCGTAATCTGCACTTGTTGCGTAAATATCCAATATTTTTCTCCAAAATACCTTTTCTGATGAACGAATATCTCTAATTTTTTCTAGTACTTCTTCAAAATATGTTCCTCCACCATTATTTTTAAATCGTCTTACATCAAGGTTGTATCCTTTTATTAAATATTCTTTTATCAATTTGTTTGCCCATATTCGAAATTGAGTACCACGAACAGATTTTACACGATACCCTACTGATATAATTAAATCTAAGTTATAAAATTTTGTTTTATAATTTTTTCCATCTTTAGCAGTTGTCAAGTTTTCCTTGACAACTGAATTTTCATTTAACTCTTTTTCTTCAAATATATTTTTTATATGTAAACTTATATTCTGTTTTGTTGTATCAAATAGTTCGGCCATTGAGTTTTGGGTAAGCCACACATTTTCATCTTCCAGTCTTACTTCAATTTCAACTTGTCCGTCTTCTGTTGTATAAATTATAATTTTATTATCTTCTATTATATTTTTTTCCAATTATTGTTTCTGTTCCTTTCTTTTTTATTTTTTTACATGATTTAATATAAAATTTTTCTATTGTTTTTTGTAGCGTCCAATATAGATCATAGTTCTCATCTACATAAATGAGACCACTTATATATTTTTTTTAATTCATCGCCACTTTTATTTAAATTTTGCTTTAAGTCTTCCATTTCAGATTTACTCAATCTTTTTATTTTCTTAAAATTTAGTTTATGGTAAGGTTCTTCTATCTCTTTATCTTCATAAACGTCTCCATTATTGTAAATTTTTAATGTTAAACTTCCTATACTATAATAGAATGTTTGTTGAAAAATAATACTTTGGCTTCTATAAAAAGCTAATATTACTATAATAATAAAATACTTAACATTTCTTTACAGCCATAATGCACTACCCATTTTTGTGGTAAAATATATACATTCTTTATAACTAATCAAAATTATATCATAATATAGTAACTTTTTTGTCATAATTAAATCTACATTCTTTTTATAACAGATATTTTTTGATATAATCTTCTATCACTTGCTCTAGTTATCCTGTTTTTAATATATTTTATAAATGATATGTTATATTATTTTTTCTATATAATAATTTTGATATTGACTTTTGTGTCATCCCCAAAAAGTTTTTTCATTATACAGACCTTCAACAGATTCATTTCCGTTATTTTGACTTAGATATATTATTAACGCTCTTAAATCTTCTATTTTGTTCAAGTTTTTACTATCCTTTTTATTAATTTACATATATTTAAATATAACTTGCTTAATAATTTATCTATATCTTCTATAAATTTTTTATAATTATTTTTACAAACATTTTAATAGAAAATTCTTTTTTCAATAGAATTTGTTCTTCTTAAAATAATTAAATTCTTCATTTACTTTATCATATTTTGTTTCTGAATATTCATTTGATCTATGTACTACTGATATTTTATAAATTAATGACTTATATTCTACTGTTCCTCCATCATTTAAATATTTTGGTATTGGAATTAATAAAGCTAATAATATTATCACTATTAATAACACAACATATTTTCTTTTCATATATAACATCTCCTAATTATTATTAACTATTGTACATCTATTTTTTCATACTTTCTTCTTTATTTTTTTTAATTTTCTTACTATATCTATCTTCTTCAGAAAAAACACAACCACAATATTTTTGCATATATAATCCAAGTTCTCTTGCTTTATCTTGTCCTGCTCTAAATCCAATTCTAAAATCTCTATATAAAAATTGTACCTCATACTTTTTTGCCATTTGATTTGCTACTGATATTAGTGCTTCATGATTTTGATATGGACTTACTAATAATGTAGTAGAAAAGTGCGTATATCCATTTTCTTTGGCGTATTTTGCTGTTTGTTCTAAGCGTACTGGATAACAATATTTTTTACATCTGTTTTGTAAGTCTCCTATAACGTTTTTACAGAATTCTTGTAAGCCATAGTTTTCTTCAAATATAGCTTGTACATTTATGTTTTTTGTATATTCTTTTAAACAGTCTCTTCTTGATTTGTATTCCATATATGGATGTATATTTGGATTAAACCAGTACACTATTGGTTCTATATTTTCTTTTCTTAGTGAATCTATACAGTACACACTACATGGTGCACAACATGTATGTAGTAATAATTTCATGTCTTTCTCCTTTAAAAACTATTTATTTGTTTCTTCATATCTTATTAGGTTTAATTCATATTTTTGTTTGTTAGCTTTAACTATTGTATCTAATATTATTCCACATTGAAATGCTACTGTCGCCATTAGCATAAAGCCAGTTGCCAATATTGCTGATGGTACTTTGGTTATAAAATGCGTTTTTGCAAATTCTACAATTACTGGAATTCCTGGTATTAACCCTAATATAAATAGCAGTATTGCTAATGCAAAGAAAAACTTTCTTGGTTTGTAATCTTTATACATGCTAAGTATTGTTTTTAATACCTTCATTCCATCTTTTACTGTATTTAATTTTGAAGTACTTCCTTCTGGCCTGTCTCTATATACTATTGGTATTTCTTTTATTATGAATTTCTTGTCCAATGCATGCAAAGTCATTTCAGTTTCTATTTCAAATTTTGAACTTAAAACTGGTATGTTTTTTACAAATATTTTGTTAAATGCTCTATATCCTGTCATTATATCTCTTAAGTTTGTGCCAAATAGTTTGTTTATACTTCCTCTAACCATGCTGTTTCCTAAGCTATGGAACTTTCTTTTATTTTCTTTTTTATAAGTTCCGTTCGATAATCTATCTCCTATTACCATATCTGCTTTTTGTTCTTCAATAGGTTTAATAAGTTCATGTACCATTTCTGCTGGATATGTGTCGTCTCCATCTACCATTACATATATATCAGCATCTATTTCTCTAAACATTCTTCTTATAACATTACCTTTACCTTGATTATATTCTTTTCTAATAATCGCATTATTCTTTGTTGCAATTTCAACAGTTTTATCTGTTGAATTATTATCATATACATATATGTCTGCATCTGGTAATTCTTTTCTAAAATCTTTTATTACTTTTTCTATTGTAATTTCTTCATTATAACATGGTATCATTACTGCTATTTTACTCATTTTTCTTTTCTCCTATCTCTAAATTTTTATTATATAATTCTTTTGAAAATGAAATTATAAGAGGCATTGCTATTATTGTTAGTAATAGATTTCTATATGTAAAGAAACTATGATTTATAGAGTGATTTTTCAAGATGAAGTACCATACAAATGGTATTAAAGCTATCATTATATATGGATATTTCCCCTCAAGTTTTTGAATGAATGTATCGTTAGTCCTTTTTTGTACAATACTTGCTAAAAATCCTATTGCTATATTTAATATTAATGGCAATAAACAATATACAAGATTCATTTTTAGTATTAGCTCATATGAATATTTTTTTCCTGCTCCGACTGAACGATATTTTACTTGTCCGCAAAGCTACCTCTAGTAAATTTCTATCATATATTAAGTCCATTAGTATCCATTTTGCTAGCCATGTTCCTGCATATCCAAGAATCCAACTTATGCCTGTTTTGATAAATATAATTGTACTTTCTTTAAAGCTTAATCTTTGATTTTTTTGTTGTAATAAAAAGTATATTATAAGTGGAACACCATATGTTAAAATTGGTACTGTTAAAAAGTCGAAGAAATTTGTAAGCATCCCTATTATAAAAAATGTAATCCCTATACTTTTTATTTTTTCATGTCTTATTAGTATATATATTGAAGCTATCATTAATATTAAAAATATTGAAGCTCCTTGAAGTGAAATTC
Source organism: uncultured Clostridia bacterium (assembly GCA_944390405.1). GTDB lineage: Bacteria > Bacillota > Clostridia > TANB77 > CAG-508 > UMGS1781. Next base: position 7,253 of record CALXPS010000019.1, read on the forward strand.
CAATGTATAAATATTCTACACCTACAAGTCCTACGAAGAAGAACATCGCTATAAATGGAGAAAGTTTCTTATATAATAAATATAATAGCCACATTCCTAATGCTACAAAAATTGTAATTAAGATAATTCTTATTGTTGTAATATTAAATACTGTAAGTAGTGGTCTTAAGAATATTAAATATCCATGCCAATACCTTGCATATTCAAAAGATTCTTCTATATCATTATGTGCTACATCATATAATTCTCCTACTTCATTATGATATCCATTATATTTTGAAGCTGATTTTAATTCACTTACTGAGTCTTGCACTATAGTTTTCGTTTTCCCTGGTATGTAATTTTTCTTAGCAGTAAAAGCTGAATATAATGGTGTTGTACTATCTATTGAATAAGCTGTATTTATCATAAGAGCATCTGTGAAATTATCAAATTGAAATGTCATTTTCTTCGTTTTTATATATACTTTTTTTCTGTTGCTTTCTTTTAATAAAACTTCTGAAGATTCTTGTACATTTTTTTGTAACCAACTTGATGGAATTAATGATGTTATATAAAGTGTTGCTACAAATGCAACAATAAATACAATGAATATAATAAAATATTTTATAATTGTTTTCATTTTTTTCCTCCTCATTTGTTTTATTGTTGCATGTTTAAATGTTCATATGCTTTTGGTAATACTACTCTTCCTCTTGGTGTTCTACCTATAAATCCTTTTTGCATTAAATATGGTTCGTATACATCTTCTATTGTTTCTACTTCTTCTCCTATTGTTGAGGCCAAAGTTTCTATTCCAACTGGTCCTCCTGCATAATTTATTATTATAGATTCTAATATTTTTCTATCTATATTATCTAATCCCATTTGATCTATCTCTAATTTTTGAAGTGCTATATCTGCAATATCTTTTGTTATATTTCCATCACTTAAAACTAATGCATAATCTCTAACTCTTTTTAATAATCTGTTTGCAATTCTTGGAGTTCCTCTTGAACGTTTCGCTATTTCTAATGCTCCTGTTTCATCTATTTTTATATTTAAAATTTCTGCTGATCTTTTTACAATAGTTTTTAGTTGTTCATCGCTATATAATTCTAACCTGCTTACTATTCCAAACCTATCTCTCAAAGGAGTTGTAAGTGAACCTGCTCTAGTCGTTGCACCTACTAATGTAAATTTAGGCAAGTCTAATCTTATTGATCTAGCACTTGGTCCTTTTCCTATAATTATATCTAAATTATAGTCTTCCAGTGCTGGATACAATATTTCCTCTACACTTCTGTTTAATCTATGTATTTCATCTATAAATAATACATCATTTGGAGATAAATTTGTAAGTAAAGCAGCTAAATCTCCTGGTTTTTCTATTGCTGGTCCTGATGTTATTCTTATATTTGAATTCATTTCCATTGCAATAATATTGGCTAAAGTTGTTTTTCCAAGTCCTGGTGGTCCATACAATAATACATGGTCTAATGGTTCTCCTCTTTTTTTAGCTGCTTCTATATATACTTTCATATTTTCTTTTACTTTATTTTGCCCTATATATTCATTTAATGTTTTTGGCCTTAGCGAAAATTCTGAACGTTCTTCTTCATTATTTTGTATATTAGGTACTAATAAATTCTCTTCTTCCATTTTCTCCTCACCTAAAGTTATTCCTCTCTTACGATACTTATTTTTATTTCACTCACATCTTTATATTCATATTTTATATCAAAATTCAATCTCTCACTTATATTAAAAACATCGATTGTTTTATTCTCTGACCCTACATACTTGCCTTGTTCATTATAGAAATCAAACTTAACTCTTAAATTTCTTATTAATTCTCCAGTATCATTAGTTATATTCCCTTGTATATATCCCTTTGTTTTAGATACTTTGCTCTCAGTAATTTCTATAACAGGACTTTTTACTAATATATCATAATTATTTAAGTCTTTATAATATGTTTTTGTTAAAAAATACACCAATGTTTCCACTACTATATATGCTACTATTAATAATATTACATATCTAAAGATCTTTTTCATAGTACGTACCTCTTTTCTCTTATTAATCTGGTACAATTATACTATAATTGCCAAAAAAAGTAAACAATATTTAAGTGGATTTAATAAGCTTATTGTTAATATTCAGGCTTACTACTATAAAGTCCGCCCAATCTCGTCGGAGATTTTATATTTAGAATAAATTGAGCCCACGACGGAGACGCCTACGAAGTTTTTCGGGGGTCCTCAATTTATTCTAAATATAAAACTCCTGCGTTGGGCTACAAAGTACTATTAATTCATTTAGCCTAAATGATAACAGCTTATTTCTATTTTAATTTCAAATATTTCATAGCTTCATATATGTTTTTTACTCCTATTATGTTAGCTTTATATTCTCCTTTTAGTTGTTTTTTACTGCTTTCTGGTATTATACAAGTTTTAAAACCTAGTTTCTCTGCTTCTTTTATTCTTTTTTCTACCATATTTACACTTCTTACTTCTCCTGTTAATCCTACTTCTCCTATTGCCATTGTTTCTATTGGTATGCTTATGTTTTTATAGCTAGATGCAGTTGCAAGTATTATTCCTAAGTCTAGTGCTGGTTCATTTATTTTTATTCCGCCCACAATATTTAAATATACATCTTGGTTTCCAAAAGGTAAACCTACAATTTTTTCTAAAACTGCTATAAGCAAAGTTAGTCTGTTGTAGTCAATTCCATTTGCAGTTCTTCTTGGAAAGCCAAATATAGTTCCGTGAAGTTAATGCCTGAAGTTCTACTAAAATAGGTCTTGTTCCTTCCATACTTGCTGCAACAATTGAACCTGCTGGATTTTCTTCTCTTTCTCCGTAATAACACTGAGGATGGATTTTGTATTTCTGTCATTCCTTTTTCTTGCATTTCAAACATACCAATCTCATTTGTTGAACCAAATCTATTTTTCACTCCTCTTAATATTCTATATGAAAAATATCTCTCTCCTTCTAAATATAGTACAGTATCTACCATGTGTTCTAAAACTCTAGGTCCTGCTATATTTCCGTTCTTTTGTTACATGACCTATTATTATTGTTGTAATTAGGGCTTGTTTGCATGTTCTCATTATTCTTGATGTTATTTCTCTTACTTGACTTACACTTCCTGGGCTTGATGTTATTTCATCCGAATACATTGTTTGAATTGAATCAATTACAACTAATTTTGGCTTTATTTTCAATATTGCATTTTCTATAAGTTCAATATCTGTTTCTCCTAAAAACAATATATCATCATTATTTATTCCTAATCTATCTGCTCTTATTTTTATTTGTTCTGCTGATTCTTCTCCTGAAACATATAGAACTTTTCCTTCTCCTTGTACTTTATCACAAATTTGCAAAATTAGTGTTGATTTTCCAATTCCTGGTTCTCCTCCAAGTAACGTTAAAGAACCCTTTACTAAACCTCCACCAAGTACCCTATCAAGTTCTTCAAATCCTGTTGAATTACGTGAAATATCTTGTTTTTTCACGTCTTTTAAAAGTGTAGGCTCTGTCTTCTCTTTTGGAGCTTTACCAATATTTTTTATATTTTGTTTTTCCTCATAACATGTATTCCACTCATTACAAGCCGGACATTTTCCAAACCATTTTGGTGACTCATTCCCACAATTACTACATACAAATATTGTTGATTGTTTTGCCATTATTTTTTTCTCCTCTTTTTGTACAATTCTATCATAAAAGATTTTGTTTATCAATACTTTTGTTTGTATTTAGTAGTATCTAATGCCATACCTGACAAATTACATTAGATAGCACAAAGTAGCCCAAAGCAGGAATTATATGTTCTTTTTGAAAGAAAATAATCGAACAGCCTACCGCTTCACTCGTGACCCACGTAGCCATTTCGATTTTTTCTTGAAAAAAAACATATAATTCCTGCTTTGGGCGTATTGTATATTTCCAACTCTGAATGTTAACTTAACAAATATTTTTCCTTAATTGTCAAATATTTTTTCAAATTCTTCTGCTGTTATTGTTTCTTTCTCTAATAGTTTTCCTGCTACTGCATGTAATTTATCCATGTGTTCTAATATTAATTCTTGTGCCCTTATATATGCTGTATCTATTAAAGTCTTTACTTCTACTCCTACTATATCTTCTATATTATTTCCAAATACTTGCAATTCATATTGTTCTTTTGTTTCTAAGTTTATTGGTCCTACTTTATCACTCATACCATATTTTTTCACCATATCTTTTGCTATTTCTGTTGCTACTTCTATATCATTGCTTGCACCTGTTGATATATCATTTAATGCAATCTTTTCTGCAGCTCTACCACCTAATAGTGCTATTAGTTTTTCTTCCATTTCTGTTCTTGATATATAGTATTTGTCTTCATTTGTTTTATACATTGTATATCCACCAGCAAGTCCTCTTGGTATTATTGATACTTCTTTTACATCTTGTTGTGTTTCTAAGTATTTACTTACTATTGCATGTCCTGCTTCATGGTATGCAGTTAATTTTTTATCTTTATCTGATATTACTCTACTATTTTTTTGTAGTCCTACTGTTACTTTTTTTACTGCTTCTTCTAAGTCGTCCATTACTATTTTTTCATGTCCTCTTGTTGTAGCTATTATTGCAGATTCATTTAAAACATTCGCAAGTTCTGCACCTGTAAATCCTGCTGTGTCTGTTGCAATTTCTTTTAAGTCTATATCATCTCCTAATGGTTTGTTTTCTGAATGTATTTTTAGTATTGCTTCTCTTCCTTTTGCATCTGGAACAGCTATTGTTATTTGTCTATCAAATCTTCCTGGTCTTAATAGGGCTTTGTCTAACATTTCTGGTCTATTTGTTGCTGCTAAGACTATTACTGTTTCTTCTGTATTAAATCCATCCATTTCAACTAGTAATTGATTTAGGGTTTGATTGTTTTCAGATTCTGCACCGCTTCCTCCTGTTCTTCTTGCACCTATTGCATCTATTTCATCTATAAATACTATACAAGGAGATATTTTTTTTGCTTTTTCAAATAATTTTCTAACTCTTGATGCCCCTAATCCAGCAAACATTTCTATAAATTCTGAACCACTCATCGATATAAATGGTACTCCTGCCTCTCCTGCAATTGCTTTTGCAATTAATGTTTTGCCTGTTCCAGGTTTTCCATAAAGAAGTATTCCTCTTGGAATTTTTGCTCCCATTTGGTGGAATTTTTTAGGTTCTTTTAAAAAGTTTACTATTTCTAATAATTCATTTTTTTCTTCATCTAAGCCCGCAACATCTTTAAATGTTATATTAGTTTTTTCACTTTCTGCATCATATACTTTGCCTTTATCTCCTAAACCTTGCATTTTGAATATTAGTATGAATAGTATTACTATCAATATTGTTGGTAATAGGCTAAATAATGTTTCTGATATTGTAACAAATGCACTTACTGGTTTTTGCTTTAAATCTATAGTATTTCCTTCTAGTGCTTTCTCTTGTACTAATTCTATAAATGCTTGTGTGCTTGGCACTATTGCTTTTTTCTCTTCTTCTTCATTTTTTAATTTTACTTTTACTGATGAACTTCCTACTGTCATCTCTATTTTTTCTACTGTATTTTGGTCAATTTTTGTTATTAATTCTGTGTAAGTCATTTCGTTTTCATCTGCATTATTATTTTTATTTAATAAAGCAAATATAATTATTATTGATGTAATTAATACAACAATTGTAAATATAGTATAATAAATTTTGTCTTTATTATTTTTTTCATTATTTTTCATTGTTTAATCAGTTCCTTTCATAAAAAATGCATTACTTTATTTGTTATTAATAAAATACTCTCTTAATCTCTTTAGAAATATATACTGGTTTTACATCTAGCTTGGCTATATCACCTGTTTTCACCGTACTTTCTCCTAGATTTACTATTGTATGGTACATTCCGTATTGTACCTATTACATCATACCTCTTCCCCTCTATTTCTACTGTTATTTTTTGTTTTCTTAGTAAATTTTTTATCTCATGCACTGCTCTTCTTATTTTATCTATTGTTCTAAACATATCTATCTGTTGAGTTACATTATATCCTTCTTCGTATCCTATTGGTATAATTCCAATTTTGGTTTCTTTTTTTGTTTTATATACATTTAAATAACTTATGTTAAAATCCTTTGGTACTTGTTTTACTTCTGCTATACTAATTTCTAATTTTCCTATCTTTTTTAATCCTATATTATTTTGAGATGATACTCTTCCAATAAATGCTGAGCCTATTCTTGCTGCTGTTAAATGCATTTCTGGATAATTTAAAATTGCAGGAGAATTACAAATATGCTTTAATTTTATATCTATACCATTTTCTTCAATAATTTCAATTACTTTTTTAAATCTTGCAAATTGTTCTAGTGTATGTTTGTTATTTTTGTAATATGCAATTGATAGATGTGAAAAAATTCCTTCCACTTTTACATTTTCATGCAAACTTTTAATTGCTTGTACAATATTTTCATAATCATTATATATAAATCCATATCTTCCAAAGCCTGTATCTATTTTTATATGTGCTCTTATATTATACCCTTTTTCTGCAAGTTCATTTACAGCTTGAGCATTTTCTTTGGAATCTATTGTAATTATTATATTATTTTTTACCGCTTCTTCTAGTTCTTCTTTATCATTAAGAACTGATAGCATTAGTATGTTATTACATATTTTTTCTTTACTTAAAATTAATGCTTCATCTAAAGTTGCTACTGCTAAATATTCTATTCCGTTATCAATAAGGAATTTTGAATATTGTAATAAATCTAAGCCATATCCATTTCCTTTTACAATTCCTATTATTGTATAAGAATCATTACCTGAAATTTCTTTAGTATATGATTTTATTTTGTTTATATTATGTCTTAAATCTTCTTTATTTACAGTTAATTTTTTCAAATTATTTTCCTCTTTCTTTAATCTTATTTTTTATACCTGCTAATTTTTTATATAATTTTTCACTTATTTTATACATTTTGTAAACTAAAGGTTTATAATTTATATATAGTTCTCCTATAAATTCTGTAAATTCTGCATTAAAGCCTTTTTTAAATCTATATAATCCATATTGTGGATGGCTTTCGTCTACTACTCCAACTACTCCTCTAAAATCGTACATATCTTTGTTATGTTCTATTGAATATTTTATCATTTCCCATTGTAATAAGTAATTTGGCATTAAGTTTCTATGTTCATTACTACTTGCTCCATATAAATACCAAATCTTGTTTCCATAGATTATATCAATAATTCCTGATATTGGCTTGTCCTCATAATATGCCATCATTAATTTTAAATGGTCTGGAGCTAGCTCATCATACATTTTTTCAAAATATGAGAGTGGTCTTATCATAAAGTCATCTCTTTTGCCTGTTATTTCCATTATTTTGTGAAAATCTTTTAAATCTTCTCTTGTTCCTTCTTTTATTACTATTCCTTTTTTTGTAGCTAATCTTATATTATATCTAGTTTTTTGATGAAAAGCTTTAAAAATTTCATCCTCTGTTTTATTTTTTATGTCTAGTCTAAATACATATCTTGGTTGTATTCCTTCACTGAAGTCTTTTGCATCATCTTTTATCTTAAATCCTAGTTTTGTTACTATTTTTCTAAATTCTTCATCATCACTTTTTATGTCTGGTTCCCATTTTAATGTAAAAGCTTTATACCTTTTAGCTAATTCTTTTAATCCATCATTTAAATCGCTTAGTACTTTTTCATCATGTATATCACAAATTGGTCCTCTTGATATATACATAAAATTGCCAAATATTGGCATTTTACGGATTAATACACTTATTGCTCCTACAATTTTGCCTTTTTCATCCTTTGATAGAACAATTTCATTTTTCCAAGCTTCTTTAACTTTTCCCCATTCAATAGATTGTTGAAAATTACATCTATCATTATTTTCTAAGAATTCCTTATATGCTTTCTTATCATTCTCAGTTAAAATTTGCATTTGGTCACTCTCCAATTTTTAATTTTATAGAATTTATAACTTAAGTTCTATATTTCTTCCAGTTGGTATGTATTGTCTATATTTTACATTTCCCATTTCAAATAACTTCTTAGACATTTTTACACTATCTGTATCTGCATATTTATCGTCTTTATATATTACTTCTTTTATTCCTGCTTGAATAATAGCTTTTGCACATTCATTGCATGGGAATAGTGCCACATATATGGTACTATTTTTTAAAGTAGTGCCTGTATAATTTAGTATTGCATTTAATTCACCATGACATATATATGGATATTTAGTTTCTGCATATTTTCCTTCTCTTTCCCATGGAATTTCATCATCTGAACATCCTTTAGGAGTTCCATTATACCCTATTGATAATATTTTTTTGTCCTCACTTACAATACAAGCTCCAACCTGTGAATTTGGGTCTTTGCTTCTTTCACCTGAAAGCAGAGCAACTCCCATAAAATACTCGTCCCATCCTATATAGTCTTTACGTTTTTGCATATTTTACTCCTTCTTTATTTTTATTAGTTCGGCAGAGGCATCGCCCCTGCTCCATCATTTTTATATCTTTTCAACAGTCATTCCATCTTTGCTGTCTTTTACAGCATATCCATTTTCTATTATTTTGTCTCTTAATTCATCTGATAATGCCCAGTTCTTTTCTTGTCTTGCTTTTTTTCTTTTTTCTATTAGTTCAAGAATTTCTTCTGGTAATTCTTCTTGTTTTTGTTTTAATGGTTCATCTATCTTTATTCCTAAAACTTTATCAAAATCTAATAGTAAGTCTGCTAGTTGTTTTGATTTTGTTGGATTTTTAATAATTTCCCATACTACACTCATTGCAACTGGCATATTTAGGTCATCGTTTATTGCTTCTAAGAATTTTTGTTTATATTCTGCTAATACGTTTTCTTCTACTCTGGCTTCTCCTTCTTTATGTTTTGAATATCCTTCTTTTAGCTTAATTAGTGAATTTTGTGCACTAGTTAAGGCATCCCATGTAAAATTTAATTTGTTTCTATAATGAGATGTAAAGCATAGCATTCTATATGCCAATGGATCATATCCTTTATCAATTAGGTCTTGAACTAAATATGTGTTTCCTAAGCTTTTTGACATTTTTCCACCATCAATAAGTAAAAATTCGCAATGCATCCAGAATCTTGCTGGAATTTTGCCTGTGCATCCTTTGCTTTGTGCTATTTCATTTTCATGGTGTGTTGGTATTAAGTCAATTCCACCAGTATGTATATCAAATTCTTCACCTAAATACTTGTTGCTCATTGCTGAACATTCTATATGCCATCCTGGATAGCATAAGCCCCATTTGCTCTCCCACTTCATTATATGGTTTTCTGGTGCTTTTATCCAAAGTGCAAAATCGTAAGGATTTCTTTTTTCTTTGTCTACTTCTACTCTTGCACCTGCTCTTTGGTTTCTTAAGTCTATTCCTGACAATATTCCATATTTATCTAGTTTTGAAACATCAAAATATATGGCTGTTGATGTTTCATATGCATACCCATTGTCTAATAATTTTTGAACAAAATTCATCATATCTTCAATATGGTCTGTTGCTTTACAAATTATTTCTGGTCTGTCTATATTTAATCTATCCAAGTCTTCAAAAAATTTTGTTGTGTAATATGCTGCTATTTCTAATGGAGATTTCTTTTCTTCTCTTGCAGCTTTTAACATTTTGTCTTCCCCTTCATCTCCATCAGAAACTAAATGTCCTACATCTGTTATATTCATTGCATGTTTTAAATCATATCCATTATATTTTAATACTCTTCTTAAATTATCCATAAATATGTATGATTTCATATTTCCAATGCTTGCATCTTTGTATACTGTAGGACCACATGTATATATTCTTACCGTATTTCCTTCTAGTGGTTTAAATTCTTCCTTTGTCTTGGTTAAAGTATTATAAAAAATTATATTCAAAATTTCCTCCTCTATTAACAACTAAATGGGCAGATATATGGATCTGCCAAATTTAGCTGTTAATTATTTTTATTAATATTTACTCTATCTGTAGTGCTATTTCAGCTTGATGTATTATTGCCCCCTGAGGTATTATTGTCTCCTCCTGAAGTGTTACCGTCTCCTCCGGAAGTATTGTTATCTCCTCCTGAAGTGTTATTATCTCCTCCTGGGTTTTCTGGCTCTTCTGGATTTTCAGGTTCTTCCGGTTCTTCTGGCTCTTCCGGATTATCTGGAGTTTCTGGTTCTTCTGGTGTTTCAGGCTCTTCTGGCTCTTCTGGCTCTTCTGGTTCTGGTGGTGTAACTGGTGCTAAATGTACATTACAATATTCTGACGGTAACATATACTGTGCATCTTGTGCTTGTTGCCAGTTACCTGTTTCTGTTTCTGGTCTTGTAATAAATGATCTTGTCTGTCTATTTGTACAGTAGTTTCCTGCTAATAATCCTGTATCCATACATATATCAGTTAATACATGGCATGTGCAAGTTTCTGTTGGTACAGTCCCTTTAAGATAGTATTCTGTATATACTTGATTTCCTCTTGGGTCATTTCTACAAGCATCTGTTGCTAATTTTCCTGAAGCTCTACATATTGTAGCTGTAGTTACAGTATTTGGTCTTGTGTCTGAAAATTTTGCAGCTGCTAATCCTTGGTGTATTGGTTCCATTACTCCATCCCAAATTCTTCCTGAAGGATTTACCACTGCTCTTACTAGCTCTCTATCACTATCGTATCCATACCATGTTGCCGCTGTGTAATATGGAGTAAATCCGCAAAACCATCTATCTGCATCTCCACTTGTTGTACCTGTTTTTACACCAACACTTATTCCTGAAATTGCTGCATATCCTCCAGCTCCTGATCTTACAACTTCTGTTAATATTTCTTTTACAATATATGCAGCTCCTGCTGACATAACTGTTCTGCTTTCTTGTTCTGCCTCTAATACTACATTTCCACTTGAATCTACAACTTTTGTATAAAATGTTGGTTCTATATATACTCCATCATTTGCTATTGCAGCATATGCTGCTGCCATTTGTAGTGGAGTTACATCTAAGCTTCCTAGTGCTATTGTCATATTTTTTTGTCCATCTGTAATACCAGTAATACCTACACTATTTAAATATTCTACTGATCTATCAATACCTATATCATTTATGGCTTTTAGCATAGGTATGTTTTGTGAAGCTGCAATTGCATATCTTACAGTTGTTAACCCTTTATAGGTATGCCCATAATTTTTAAATTCTTGATATTTTCCTGATGAATATGGTATATCATCATATACTGAACCTGCTGTTATTATTCCTTGATCTATTCCTGGGCATAATACTGCAATTGGCTTCATCGATGAACCTGGTTGTCTTTTACTTTGTGTTGCTCTGTTTAAACCAAATGCTGTAGTTTTTTCTCCTATTCCTCCTACAGTTGCTAAAACATATCCTGTTTTGTGATCCATAAGTACCATTGCAGTTTGTGCTGTTAGTGCATTTCCATTTTCATCTGTTTGATATCTAGAATATTCTATATATTCTTCTTTTTTTACTTCTTCTTCCATTATTGTTTGTATATCTGTGTTTTGTGTTGTATATATTGTAAGTCCACCACTTTTAATATAATAATTTGCTCTTTCTTCTGTCCAACCATATTTTTCTATTAAGTCATTTTTTACTTGATTTATTGCTGCATCTGTATGATATGAATGCATTACTTGTATAATTGTTCCTTCTTTAAATGCCAAACCTGCTTCTAATTCTGCTATTGCTGTTTGGTATTCTTCTTCTGATATTCCTGCTTGATGTCCTGTTCCCAACTCACGCATTTTATCTAATACTATTTTTGTTCTTGTTTTAATTTGATCTATATCTTCTTGCTCTGTAGAAAATGGATTATATGCATTTGGTGAGTTATTTATACCTGCTAAAAATGCACTCTCTGCAAGTGTTAGTTCACTAGCGCTTTTACTAAAATAATAATTAGATGCAACTTCAACTCCATAGGCTCTTCCACCTAAAAATATTAGATTTAAGTATAGTTCTAGCACTTGTGATTTTGACAAATCTTGTTCTAAATAGTATGCTCTCGCCATTTCTTTTACTTTTCTTTGCCATGTTCTATCATCTTCATCTGTTAAATTTTTAACTAATTGTTGTGTTATTGTACTACCACCAAATGAAGAATTTCCACCATTTAAAATATATGTTATTGTAGCTGCTGCTGTTCTTTTAATATCCACACCTTTGTGTTCATAAAATCTTTCATCTTCTATTGCTACAAAGGCTTTTGGGATATATTGAGACATTTCAGATATAGTAATTGTTTCTCTATTTTCATCTCCATTTAGAACTGCTATGGTATTGCCACTGATGTCTTTAACTACAGAGTTTTCATCTTGACCGGTTATATCCTGTATGTCTAATTTTGCTTCTTTACAAAGTCCATATATTTTTCCTATCATTATTCCTGCAAAAATTATCATTGCCAATAATATTACTAAAATAGTTATTAGTATGGCTCTTTTTAATTTTGGATGTTTTTTTCTTTTAATTTTATATTTTTTTGTTTTGTCCATTTCATTATCATTATTAGGGATTCTTTTTATAGGTTTCTTTTTATTCTTTTTTTCCATATTTTTCATCCTTTCTAAGAGCATTTATTGCTCTTAATTTTATTCTCAATAATTATATTACATTTATTGATATTTTTCAAGAAAAATCTTCTAAAATGTCGTTAACACTAGTTACTAACTTTGCACCTTGCTTAATTAGTTCATTTGTTCCATTTGAAGTAACGCTGTTTATATTACCGTGGTATAGCATATATATTTTTACCTTGTTCTAATGCAAAGTCTACTGTTATAAATGCACCACTTTTTTTATTAGCTTCTACAACTAATATGCCTTCTGATAAGCCACTTACAATTCTATTTCTTGCTGGGAAATTTAGTTTTTCTGGTTTTGTTCCTACAATATATTCTGAAATGATTGCACCATTGTTTTTTATTATATCATCATATATTTTCCTATTTTCTTCTGGATATATAATATCTAATCCGTTTCCCATAACTGCAATTGTTATTTCTTTTGCTTGTATTGCTCCAATATGTGCATATGTATCTATTCCTCTTGCAAGTCCAGATAATATATTTATATTATGTTTTGATAAATTATATGCAAATTGTTTTGCTACCTCCTTCCCATAATTACTACATATTCTACTTCCAATAATTGCTATAGAAAGGTTATCTATAATACTTGCATTACCTTTCACGTATAATACTACTGGTGGGTCGTATATGTTTCGTAATTTTTTGGGATATTTTTCATCTAATATTGTTATCATTTTTATTTTATGTTTTTGCATATATTCATCATATTTTTCTAAATTTTCCCTATTATTTTGATTTAGCACTATTTCTACTTGTTTATTATCTAAAATTTCTTGTAATTCTTCTTTTGTTAAATTCCATATCCTTTCTGGATTATGATATTTTTCTAATAATTTGTTTTGTGCTTTTGCCCCTATTTTATTTATCCTAGAGAACCAAATCCAATATTTATTCATATAACCTCCTATATCTGGTTCTCCCTTATTTTATCTAACTAGCAGTAAAACTATCGCCATTATTTTGCTGCTTTCACAATATTTTCCATAAGCATTGCTACAGTCATTGGTCCTACTCCTCCTGGAACTGGTGTTATATAACTTGCTACGCCTTCAACTTCATTAAAGTCAACATCTCCACACACTTTACCTTGTTCATTTCTATTTATTCCAACATCTATAACAACTGCTCCTGGTTTTACCATGTCTTTTGTTACAAATTTTGCTTTTCCAATAGCTGCCACTAATATATCTGCCTTTTTAGTAATTTCTTTTAAGTTTTCTGTTTTTGAGTGACATATTGTTACTGTTGCATGTTTATTTAATAAACATTGTAACATTGGTTTTCCAACTATATTACTTCTGCCTATTACTACTGCATTTTTTCCTTCTGTTTCTATGTTATATTCTTCTAATAATTTCATAACACCAAATGGTGTACAAGATATAAATGTATCTTGTCCTAATACTAGTTTTCCAACATTTACTGGATTGAACCCATCAACATCTTTTTCTGGTGATATGGTTCTAAATGCTTCATTTATATCTAAATGTTTTGGAACAGGACTTTGTAGTAATATACCATGCACATCTTTTCTTTCATTTAACTCATTAATTAATTGTAATAATTGCTGTTGTGTTGTATTTTCATCAAGTAAAAATTCTTCATACTCTATACCTAATTCTTCGCATGCTTTACTTTTATTTCTTACATATATTTTAGATGCCCCATCATCTCCAACCATAATAACTGCTAGTTTTGGAAATATGTTTTTCTTTTTTAATTCTTCTACTTTACTTTTTAGATTCTCTCTAGTTTTCTTTGCTACTTCTTTACCATTTAAAATCACTGCCATATTGACCTCCTAACATTTTATGACATTATATCATTAAATGTAGAAAAATGGAAGTTGTTATTGGTTGTTTTGTTATTTTTTGTTGTAACCATATGCAAATTATGTTATACTTGTATATTGAAAGGAAAATTGCTATGTTTAAATTAATATCAGATTATAAGCCAACTGGTGATCAGCCACAGGCGATTGAACGTTTATCTAATGGAATTAAAGATGGGAAAAAGTTTCAGACTCTTCTAGGTGTTACTGGTTCTGGGAAAACTTTTACTATGGCTAATATTATACAAGAAGTGCAAAAGCCCACTCTAGTTTTAGCACATAATAAAACGCTCGCAGGGCAATTATATTCAGAATTTAAGGAGTTCTTCCCTGAAAATGCGGTAGAATACTTTGTTTCTTACTATGACTATTATCAACCTGAGAGTTATATCCCTCAGTCTGATACTTATATAGAAAAAGATGCTTCTGTTAATGATGAAATAGATAAATTAAGGCATTCTGCTACTCTATCTTTATTTGAAAGAAGAGATGTTATAATTGTTGCTTCTGTTTCTTGTATATATGGTTTAGGGGATCCTGAGGATTATCAAGAATTGATGATGTCTTTAAGACCTGGTATGGCAAAATCCAGAAATGATGTTATGAAAAAATTAGTAGATATGCAATATACTAGAAATGAAATTGATTTTAAAAGAGGTACTTTTAGAGCTAAAGGAGATATCTTAGAAGTTTACCCTTCTAATACTGGAGAAAGTGCTATGCGAATTGAATTTTGGGGAGATGAAATTGAAAAAATTACTGAAATAAATCCTCTAACTGGTAAATCTATTGGAATTAGAAATCATGCTCTTATTGGTCCTAATTCACATTATGCAACTTCTGAAAGTAAACTTAAAAATGCTATTACTACTATTGAACAAGAATTAGATGAACGTATAAAATATTTTCAAGAAAATAATAAATTAATTGAAGCCCAAAGAATTGAGGAAAGAACAAATTTCGATATTGAAATGCTTATAGAGACTGGTTTTTGCCAAGGTATAGAAAATTACTCAAGACATATAAGTGGACGCAAGCCTGGTTCTGCTCCATATACTCTTTTTGATTACTTTCCAAAAGATTTTTTATTACTTATAGATGAATCTCATGCTACAATTCCACAAGTTAGAGCAATGTATAATGGTGATAAAGCTAGGAAAGATTCTCTTGTTAACTATGGCTTTAGGCTTCCTTCTGCATATGACAATAGACCTTTAAAATTTAATGAATTTGAAAATAGAATTAATCAATGTATATTTGTTAGTGCAACTCCTGCTGAATACGAAAAAGAACATTCTGAGCAAACTGTTGAACAAATTATTAGACCTACTGGTCTTTTAGACCCTAAAGTAGTAGTTAAGCCTGCAACTAATCAAGTAGATGATTTAATAAATGAAATTAGAATACGTGTAGAAAAACATGAAAGGATTTTAGTAACTACTCTAACTAAAAAAATGGCAGAAGATTTAACTGCATATTTAAAAAGCATTGATATTAAAGTAAATTATATGCATTCTGATATAAAAGCTTTAGAAAGAATGGAAATTATACGTAACTTAAGATTAGGTGAATTTGATGTACTTGTTGGTATAAATCTTCTAAGAGAAGGTTTAGATATACCTGAAGTTTCTCTTGTTGCAATATTAGATGCTGATAAAGAAGGTTTTTTACGTTCAGAAAGATCATTAATTCAAACTATAGGTAGGGCTGCAAGAAATTCTAATGGTATGGTTATTATGTATGCTGATGAATTAACAGAAAGTATGGAAAAAGCTATTTCTGAAACAAATAGAAGACGCGATATTCAAATGGCATATAATAAAGAACATGGAATTACTCCGCAAACTATAAATAAAGGTATCAGAGAAGCTATAAAAGCTACTATTTTAGAAGATGTAAGTACAGAATATAAAATTGATAAAGAAGAATCTGTTGAAACAATTATTAACAACCTAACTGATGAAATGCTTAAATGTGCTGCTAATATGGAATTTGAAAAAGCAGCCGAGCTAAGAGATAAAATTAAGGAATTAGAAAAATTGATAGAACAAAAGTAGTATTTTTTATTGTAAAAAAATCAGTTCTTATTAAATAAAAACTGATTTTTTTGCTATAATTGAAATCCTGTTTAGTCTAAAATATTGAATATAACATAAATAATGTTGCTGCTAATGATGATACTAATGAAACTACTGTTATTTGTGTATTTATTGAAGGTCCTGCAGTATCTTTAAATGGATCCCCTATTGTATCTCCTATTACTGCAGCCTTATGTGCTTCTGAACCTTTTCCTCCAAAATGTCCTGCTTCTATATATTTTTTAGCATTATCCCAAAGTCCTCCACTATTACTCATAAGCATTGCTAATAATAGTCCTGATAAAATATTTCCTGTTAAAAATCCTCCTACTGCTTGAACTCCACCTATAAATCCTACAACTAATGTCGCTAGTATTGATATTAATCCTGCTGGAATTAATTCTTTTATTGCCCCAACTGTTGCAATATTTATACATTTGCTATAATCTGGTTCTACTTTTCCTTCTTTTAAACCTTCTGTTTCACTAAATTGTCTATGTATTTCTTTTACCAATTTTTGAGAATTTTTATTTACTCCAAATATTAATATTGCACAGAATACTGCTGGTATTGCAACCCCAACTAATGCTCCGAAAAATACTGTTGGGTTCATTATATCAAATGATAGTGCCTCTCCTGTTGCTGTTGATACAATTTCTGCAAATGCTGCCAGTAAAGCTATAACTGTTAATCCTGCTGCTCCTATTGCAAAACCTTTTGTAATAGCTTTTGTTGTATTTCCTGCTGCATCTAATTCATCTGCTCTTTTAATTACTTCTTCTCCTAAATCTCCCATTTCTGCTATTCCTCTTGCATTATCTACTATTGGTCCATATGCATCATTTGAGATTATCATTCCTACAATTGAAAGCATACCTATTGCAGACATAGATATTCCAAGCATTTCATATCCAGGACCTATTGGTGCACATAACTTATATGAAATAAGTGCTGCTGAGCCAATTCCTATTAATGCTGGTAAACTACTTAATAACCCATATGAGAAACCTGAAAGTATTGTAAATGCTGGACCGTTTTGGCAACTTTCTGCAACTTTTTTTACTGGTTTTTTATCATCTCCTGTAAAATAGTCACTAGTTATTCCAACTATAACCCCTATAAACATGCCTACCATTGTTGCACCCCATATTCTGATATTAAAATCAGAAAGATATGTTGCAATAAATGTGAATATTGCAAATAATGCACATGTTAAATATGTTCCACGATTTAGTGCTTGACTTGGTGTTCCATTTTTCTTTATTTTTGAGAATAGTACTCCTATAATTGATGCTAATAACCCTAAACCACAATAGCAAAACATTAAGTTAATCTGCCCTAGTGGTAGTGCGATAACAAGTGTTGCTGCAATTGCCGCTATATTTGAATCAAATAAATCTGCTCCCATACCTGCAACATCCCCAACATTGTCTCCAACATTATCTGCTATAACTGCTGGATTTCTTGGGTCATCCTCTGGTATTCCAAGTTCTACTTTTCCTGTTAAATCTGCTGCAATATCAGCAGTTTTTGTAAAAATTCCTCCACCTGCTTTTGCAAATAATGCAAGTGAACTTGCTCCAAAACTAAATGCTAATACAATATCTGGATTTCCTGTTAAAAGGTACAATATAGCTGCACCCATAAGCGAAGTTCCTACAACTGCCATTCCCATTACTGCTCCGCCCCTAAATCCACATATAAATGATTTTTCTAAACTTTTTTTAGCTGTTGTTGCTGTTTTTACATTTGCAATTGTTGCAATGCTTATTCCTATATATCCTGCTAAACCTGATAATACAGAACCTAAAATATATGATCCCATCATATATACATTATTCATAGGTGTTTCTGTTTTAAATACTGGTTCTGGGAAGAATAATAGAATAAATGTAGCAACTACAAGTACAAATATCGCTAAAATAGAATATTCTTTTTTCAAAAATGTAAATGATCCTTTTCTTATTAATTCTCCTACTTTTTTTACTTTATCATTTGCTGTTGGTAATTTTGCAACCCAATTATAAAAATATGCTGCAACTCCAAAAGCTAGAAATGAAATGAATATAGAAATAACTGCCCAATTCATAAAATACCCTCCTTTGTTTTTTTATTATTCTATTATATATTTTATTTTTTTACAATAGGTTTAAGGATTTTTATAAAAAAATTGGTCAGCTTTCCGACTTAAAGACATATAATCCGCCAAAAGCAGAAATTATATGTTTTTTCTCAAGAAAAAATCAAAAGGTCTATGCAGGTCACGAGTTGAGCAGCAGGCTCTTTGATTATTTTCTTTCGAAAAGAACATATAATTCCTGCTTTTAGCTACAAAGTGCTGTCAATTCTTTTAGAGTGCATAGTAACAAAATTGGTTAGTCATTTGTAACATTTCCATTGCCACTTACTGGTATAGTATCTCCTAATATTTTTGCTTTTGGTTTTAATATACATTTTATAAAATCTTTGTCTCTTGCTGCAATTTCTCTTATTTCACGTAAAGCTTGTCCTCTGTATTCTCTTGGATTTGAAGCCACTCCATATGCCTCTATTCCTAATTGTTTTGCAATATATAATGCTCTATATAAATGATATTTTTGTGTAACTATTATTATTTTTTTTGCTTGAAAAATTTCTTTTGCTCTGTAAATACTATCTGTTTTTCTATTATATCACATATCTTTAAATAAGGCAAAATGTAAAGAACTCTTTATGTAGTAAATTTATGATAATATCACCTTAGAACTTCCTAAGCGAATATTTCACCATTGATGTATAAATTTGTTAAA